>JAJFFA010001000.1 GCA_021776885.1 Planctomycetota bacterium | reverse complement strand
CGATGCCCGTGTCCTCCACCTCCAGCTGGGCCTGGCCGTGCGTCTCGCCCTGGGCCGTGAGGCGCAGGATGACGAGGCCCCCCTCCGCCGTGTACTTGACGGCGTTGTCGAGCAGGTTGTCGAGCACCTGGGTCATCGACTCGGTGTCGCCCAGGACCCTCAGCTCGCCCGCGGGCGCCTCGAGCCGGCACTCGATGCCCTTGCGTCCGGCCGCCTCTTCCTGGCGCCGGAGGGCCGCGACGGCCAGGGCGCGGCAGTCGATCGGCTGCAGGTCGAGGGCGTCGCGCTCGGCCTCGATGCGCGCCAGGGACAGGAGGTCGCTGACCAGGTGCATCAGGCGCCTCACCGCCCCGTCGACCTTGCCCAGGAAGCGCTGGGTCGTCTCGGGGTCGACGCCGCCCTCGCGCAGGGTCTCGACGTAGCCGCGGATCGAGGTCAGGGGCGTCTTCAGCTCGTGGGACACGTTGGCCACGAAGTCCTGGCGGATGCGCTCGAGGCGCCGCAGGTCGGTGATGTCGTCGAACACCGCCACCACGCCGGTCGCCTGGGCGGCCCGGAAGCGGTGGGCCTGGGCACGCAGCACGCGCTCGCGCGCCCCACTCCTCAGGACGAACTCGAGGCGCGACGCGCCGGCGGCAGCGCGTGCGCCCGCGATCAGCTCGTCCAGGCCGGGAGCGCGCACGAGCTGCCACAGGGTCTCCTCCCCGCTGCGCTCGGGCGACAGGTCCAGGAGCCGCTCGGCGGCCTCGTTGGTGAAGACCAGGCGATCGTCCGCGTCGACCGCGACCACGCCCTCCGCCATGCCCGCCAGCATGGCGCGCAGCTGGTCCTCGTCGGCCGACACGCGCTCGATGCGTCGGCGCATGTCGTCATCCAGGGTGCGCAGGGTGGCCAGCAGGCGCGCGACCTCGTCCCGGGGCGCGCCCTCGCTGGACCCGGGGTCCGCCCGCGCGCGCAGCTCGTCGGCCGCCCGCGCCACGGCGGCCAGGGGCGCGGCGACGCGATAGGCCACGACCCAGGCCAGCAGCAGGGTGAACAGGGCACCCAGGCCGGAGCCCACCAGGACCCGGCGCCGCAGGGCCACGATGTCGGCGCGCATGTCTTCCACGGGAATCGCCACCCGCGCGAAGCCCAGCAGCTGGCCCTGCGGACCGGTGACGCGCTCGGCGAAGTAGAGCATGCGCTCCGTGATCGAGCGGCTGAAGCGGCGCGCTACCCCGAAACCCTCCGCGCCCAGGGCCTCCTGCACCTCGGGTCGATCGAGGTGGTTGTTCATGACTGCGGCGTCCTCGTGCGAGTCGCCGAGGACCGTGCCGTCCGCGTCGATCAGGGTGATGCGCAGCGCCGCACGACGTCCGAGGTCGGCCACATCCGCGCCGAAGCCGGGTTCGACGCCCGCCTCGAAGATGCCGCGGGCCAGGGGCACGAGCAGGGCACAGCGGTGGCGCAGGGAGTTCTTCTCGGCGTCCAGAATGCGCTGCTCGGCGCCACCCAGCAGCAACCAGCCGATCGCGACGGAGGTCAGGCCGACCAGCAGCGCGAAGCAGACGAACAAGCGGACGAAGAAGCGGGAGCGCAGCACGCTCTCAGTCTTTGCACTTGTAGCCGACGCCGCGAACCGTGGCGATGCGCTGCCCGTGCTCACCCAGCTTCTTGCGGATCGAGCTGACGTGCACGTCGACGTTGCGATCGAGGATCAGCGCCTCACCGTCCGTGATGCGCTCGACCAGCTGATCCCGGGTGTAGACCCGACCGGGATGCGAAGCCAGGGTCCAGAAGAGGCGGAACTCGGCCCGCGTGAAGTCGACGACGGCGCCCTCGACGCTGATCTCGTAGCGCTCCAGGTCGAGCACCACGCCGTCCAGATCGATGCGCAGCTTGCCGGCGCCAGCCGCCGCCTGGTTGCGGCGCAGCAGCGCGCGCACGCGGGCCACGACCTCACGCGGGCTGAAGGGCTTGGCCACGTAGTCGTCGGCACCCAGCTCGAGCCCGAGCACCACGTCGGCCTCCTCGCTCTTCGCCGTCAGCATCATGACCGGGACACCCGCGGTGCGCTCGGCGCTCTTGAGCTGGCGACAGACCTCGAGGCCGTCGATGCCCGGCAGCATCAGATCCAGGAGAATCGCAGCGGGCACCTGCTGCGTGGCCAGGCGCACCCCGGCCTCGCCGTCGGTGGCGACGATCACGGGGTAGCCCTCGCGCTCGAGGTTGAACTGCAGCAGCTCGACGATGTCGGGGTCGTCTTCAATAAGGAGTAACGTCTGTTTGACCATGGTCTCGTGCCGGCCCTCGCCGACGCGCGAAGCCTACACCCGGCCGCATAAAGGTAGGGTCAAGCTCCGTCGAAGCTACGATTGGAAGTCACGATCCAGGCCTGCACCTCGAAAGGCGGAGACCATGAAGACCCTGCTGTCCGTGCTGTTGTTCCTGATCGCCTACCCGGCCCCCTGCGCGCGGGCCGAGGGCGACTCCTTCGACCACTCCCACGCCGCCCTGAGCGCCGTCCTGGAGCGGCACGTCGAGGGCGACCGGGTCGACTACGCCGCCCTGGCCAAGGCCCCGGCGGCCCTCGACGCGTACCTGACGAGCCTGGGCCAGGTGACCCCCGAGGAGCTCGCGGGCTGGGAGCGCGACCAGGCCTACGCCTTCTGGATCAACGTCTACAACGCGACCACCCTGCAGGTCGTGCGCGACGCGTATCCCCTGGCCTCGATCCGCGACATCAAGCGCGACGAGAAGGAGGTCTGGGACCTGGCCCTGGTGCCCCTGCCCGCCTTCGCCCAGGACGGCAAGCGCCTGACCCTGAACCAGGTCGAGCACGAGATCCTGCGCCCGCGCTACGAGGATCCGCGCGTCCACGCCGCGGTCAACTGCGCCTCGGAGGGTTGCCCGCCGCTCCTGGCCCAGGCCTTCCGCGCCGAGGACCTGGACGCGCAGCTCGACGCGCAGGTGCGCGTCTGGCTGGCGGACACCACCCGCAACCAGTTCCAGCGCGGGGCCAAGACGGCCCGGGTGTCCAAGATCTTCGAGTGGTTCGCAGCGGACTTCGAGAGCGCCGGGGGACCCAAGCGCTGGATCGCCAGGTACGCGCCCGAGGGCGTGGCCGCTTGGATCACGGGCGACGACGTGAAGCTCGAGTTCCTCGAGTACTCCTGGAAGCTGAACCAGGTTCGCGCTCAGTAGTTCGGCCGGCGCAGGTCGTTCAGTCGATTCTGCACCCGCGCCCGGGTCGGGATCTGGGCCAGCAGCAGCAGCACGCCCAGGACCGGCACGACCAGCGCCGCCGGGTGGCGCGTGAGCATGTAGGTCACGACACCGAAGAGCGCCGGCCCCTCCGTCAGCGCGGCGCGCACCAGGTCGGCGGAGCGCATCGGCGCAGGGTACTCCGCGTCCGGCTCGGCTCCGCTGCGTAGGCTCTCGGCCAGGGGCGCCAGCATCTTCCTGGAGACCACGAGTCCCATCACGACGCAGCTCGGGATCATCAGGCCCAGGGCGCCCATGAGGGGCACGAAGAGGTCGGAGGACTCGCCCTCCGGGGGCCCGATCCAGGGCACGAAAAAGGTGATCACGAGGAAGGTCGAGACCCCCATCGCGAGGGCGGCAATGATCATCTGTCCCTGGCGCAGGCTGGCGTCGTTCTGGGTCATCTCTGGGTCACTGGCTGGCGAAGTCGTAGAAGTCCGGCCGCTCGAGGACCGGCGCCGCGGCGGGCCGGATCATGAGGGTACGGATGGCCCACAGGTCGCGGAAGACGCGGTACTCGAGGGCGGTGCGATCCAGGTAGTCGACCCCGGCGCTGCCCCCGGTGCCCGTGCGCCGACCGATCACGCGCTCGACCATGCGCGCGTGGCGCTGGCGGAAGATGACGAAGGCCTGCTCGAGCTCGATCAGGGCAGCCAGCACCTCGCGCGGCCAGGCCAGGAGCGGCAGCTCGCGGTAGGTGTCGATGAAGACCATCGCCGCGCGCGTCCGCGCCCGATCCAGGTCGACCTCAGCGGAGCCGCCGGAGTCTCCCGCCGCGCGCGGCAACAGGAAGGCGCGCACCGACTCGCGCTCACCGGCGTACATGCGCGCCAGGCGCTCGTGGTCCGAGGCGGGTGTGACCTGCCGCGCGTGCTGCTCCGCGCGCTCGGTCTCGGCGGCGTGGGCAGCGAGGTAGCGCTCGATGAAGGCCAGCAGGCGCTCCTGCGCATCGGGGGCATCGTGTTCGCAGCCGTCGATCGGCGTGCGCGCCAGCCAGGCCTCGAGGGCGTCGAGCAGGGTCGGCGTGTCGGCCAGCTGGGCCTCGACCGCGGCCAGGGAAGGCGAGGCACTGCCGTCGGGGTTGCGCAGGGCGTCCAGGTGGGAGCCCGGGGGGCCCAGGGGGATACGCTCCTCCTCGGGCAAGCCCAGCAGGACTTCGATGCGCCGCATCTGCGCGCTCTGGAAGCCGCTGGCCGGCATCAGCTTGGTGCGGAACTCGAGGTAGGCCCGGGTGGGCAGGGTCTCCACCACCTCCCAGTGCTGGGTGGCGACGCGAAAGAGGGTGGTGATGCGCTGCAGGCGCGCCACCACCCCGGAGAGCTCCTGCTCGGCCACGCGCTCGCCACCGAACAGGTCGCGGGCGGCCGAGAGGTCGCGCAGGATGAGCTTGAACCACAGCTCGAAGACCTGGTGGACGGTGATGAAGAGCAGCTCCTCGCCCGTCACCCCGGCCTCGTCGTCCTCCAGGCCCCCCTGCAGGGCCAGGAGCTCGTCGACACGGATGTAGTCCCAGTACGTGGTCGGGCGGGGGGTCGGCATCGCCGCCAGTGTAGAATCCCGCCCCATGTCCGCGAGCCCCAAGACGGCCCCCGAGGCCGGCCCCACCCCCATCTCCCTGAATCGGGTCCAGGCCCTCTTCAACCGGCCCCTGCTCGACCTCGTCTTCGAGGCCGCGTCGGTCCACCGTCGCTTCCACGACCCGAGTGCCGTGCAGTGTAGCCAGCTCCTGTCGATCAAGACCGGCGGCTGCCCCGAGGACTGCGGCTACTGCTCCCAGAGCGCGCACTTCGACACCCCGGTCGAGAAGCAGCGCCTGCTCGAGACCGAGGTCGTGGTCCAGGAAGCGCGCAAGGCGCGCGAGTCCGGCGCCGACCGCTTCTGCATGGGCGCGGCCTGGCGCGAGGTGAAGGACGGGCCGGAGTTCGAGCGCGTGCTCTCCATGGTGCGCGAGGTGAAGTCCCTGGGGCTCGAGACCTGCGTCACCCTGGGAATGCTCGCTCCGCAGCAGGCGCGGCGCCTCAAGGACGCCGGGCTCGACTACTACAACCACAACCTGGACACGGGTCGCAGTCACTACGACAAGGTCGTCACGACGCGCAGCTACGACGACCGCCTCGAGACCCTGTCCAACGTGCGCGTGGCAGGCATCTCGGTCTGCTGCGGCGGCATCCTGGGGCTGGGTGAGAGCGGCGTCCAGCGCGCCGAGCTGCTG
>JAJFFA010000999.1 GCA_021776885.1 Planctomycetota bacterium | reverse complement strand
GATCTCGGTGCGCCGCGCCTCGGCGCGCAGGGTCTCGTCCAGGACCCAGACGCCGCGCGCTGGGTGGCGCACGTGGCCGAAGGCCGCGCGCAGCTGCAGATCGTCGGGGGCGAGGGCCACGAGCTCGAGCTCGTAGACCCGACGCTCCTCGGGCGAGGCTTCGCCGAAGCCGTCGTTCCAGGCCTGGAGCAGAGCATCGCGGTAGGGCGCGAGGGCCTGGGCGATGCGGCCGGGGCCCTCGGCTGCGAGGTCCGGGTCCTTGTCGGCCCGCGGCGCGTAGTCGTCCTGCACCCAGGCGCCGTTCTTGTCGCGCTCGTACTTGAGGATGCGCCGCGCGCGGGCGTGGTCCGCAGCGAAGTCGAGCAGGGTCAGACACGCGGCGTCGCGCTGGGCGTAGAGGCGCTCGTCGATCGCCCACTCGAGCACGCCCTCGAGGCCCGCCACGAGGGAGGGGCCGAGCTCGCGGCGCAGCGCTGCGACGCGCGCTTCGCCCTGGGCCTGACCCCCCTCCTGGGAGCCGAGGGCCGGCGCGCTCCAGAGCGCGCACGGGAGCACAAGGAGGAGCGCCGCTCCCCGGGCCTGCCAGGACCACGTCATGTCGTCGTTCTTTCTCACCGAACCGATTCGAACCGCCTGCCGAGCCGACAAGATAACGATTGGGTCCGATAGACTGGTCGGCGATGTCCAGCCCCCCTCGGGTCGGTTCCGACGGGAACCTGTCGCGGCGCCGCTTCCTGGCGGCCTCGGCGGCCCTGCCCCTGGCCGCCCAGGGCCTGGGACGCGCCGCGCAGAGCGCAGCCGAACGGCCGCCGAACATCCTGTTCGTGCTCAGCGACCAGCACCGCGCGGATCGCGCTGGCTTCGCGGGCGACCCGCTGGCCTCGACCCCCAGCCTCGACGCCCTGGCGGCCCAGGGCGCGCGCTTCACGGCCCAGTACTGCCAGTCGCCCCTGTGCATGTCGTCGCGCCAGTCGCTCTTGACCGGTCGCTACGTGCACCACCACGGCAGCTACCGCAACTGGCAGCTCCCCAGCGAGCCCCAGCGCACCCTGGCCCACGCCTTCGCCGACGCGGGCTACGCGACGGCGCTGGTCGGCAAGGACCACTGCAACGCCACGGGCTTCGCCCACGTCGAGACCCACACCGACCTGTTCGACGATTTCCTCACGCAGCACGCGGACGGGGTGCTGGCCGGCGAGGGGAGCTACGAGAAGCGCAAGGACGACCCGGACGGGGACTTCGTCGGCTCGATGAATCCCGACTACGCCCCCGCCGGCCCCGAGGGGCGTCCGGTGTTCTTTCTCGAGGACGAGATCACGGAGCGCGCCCTGCGCTTCCTGCGCGGCGTGCCGCAGGAGCAGCCCTTCTTCCTGTGGGCCAGCTTCCTCAGCCCGCACCCGCCGCTCTTCCCGCCGCCCGAGTACCTGGCGCGCTACGCCGAGGCGGACGTGCCCCTGGCGGGCTCGATGACGGTCGCCGAGGAGGGGCTGTTCCAGGTCTACGTCGAGCGCCGGCGCGCCCTGGGCATGGACCGCGTCGACGCGGACGCCCTGCGCAACATCACCCGCGCGTACTACGCCTCCCTGACCTACGCCGACGCCTGCATCGGGCGGCTCCTGGCCGGGCTCGACGAACTGGGGCTCGGCACCGAGACCCTGGTGGTCTACACCTCGGACCACGGCGAGATGCTGGGACAGCACGGCCTGCTGCAGAAGCAGACGCTGTACGAGGGTGCGGTGCGCGTTCCCACCCTGATGCGCTGGCCGCAGCGCATCCCCGCCGGTCTGCGGGTCGATGCAGTCAGCGAGCACGTCGACCTCAGCGCGACCCTGCTCGACCTGGCCGGAGTCGAGGCCGGCATGCCCCTGGACGGGCGCTCGCTGCGCGGCCTGCTGAGCCCTGCGGGAGACGCGACCTGGGACGACCTGGCCCTGTCGGAGATGCTGACCGATGGCGCGCGGCGACCGGGGGATCTGGATCCCAGCGGCGCCCCGGCGGGGTTGTGCTGGATGCTGCGCGCCGGGCGCTACAAGTTGATCTGGCACGTCGGTGCCGAGAGCGCGCTCTTCGACCTGGAGGCCGACCCCGACGAACGCGTCGACCTGTCCCGCGATCTGCGCCACGCCGAGCGCCTGGCCGAGCTGCGCGCGAGGCTGCTGCGGTTCGCCCCGGAGGAGTGGACCGTGCAGAAGACCGGAAGTCGGGAGGGGCGGCCGAACCAGGGGCGCACCGACCGCAGGAAGCGCCCGGGGGACGGGGATGACGAAGATCGCTGAGCGGCGCCTGGCGCCGCTGCTCGCGGCCACGCTCTTGGCCTGCGGTGGCGCTGCGGAAGCGCCGGTGGAGGCGCCTCCGGAAGCCGGCCAGACGGCGCAGCCCCCGAACGTGGTCCTGATCGTGGTCGACACCCTGCGCCGCGACCACCTCGGCTGCTACGGCTACGAGCGCGCCACCTCGCCCCACATCGACCGGCTGGCGCGGGAGGGCGTGCGCTACGCCAACGCCCTCAGCCAGGCGCCCTGGACCACGCCCTCCCTCGGCGCGCTGTTCACTTCCCAGTACCCGAGTACCCTCGGCATCGAGAACGACCGCTCGGCCGTGCCCGACGAGTTCGTGCTGCTGCCCGAAGCCCTCGCTTCCCACGGCTACACGAACGCGGCGGTGATCAGCCACACGTTCTGCTCGGCGAAGTGGCGCTTCGACCAGGGCTTCCAGCACTTCGACGAGTCCAACGTGCTGGGCCACGACGGCGTGTCGTCGCAGGGCGTGAGCGACGACGCCCTCGACTTCCTCGCGTCCCACGCGGGCGGCCCCTTCTTCCTGTGGCTGCACTACTTCGACCCGCACTTCGCCTACAAGGGGCACGCCGAGCACGACTTCCGCGACGCGAGCTACGCGGGCGCGGTGCGCGACGGGATGCCCTTCAGCGAGCTGACCCAGCTGCGTGAGTCCCTCGGCGCCGTCGACGTCGCGCAGATCGTCGATCTGTACGACTCGGAGATCGCCCACACGGACGGCCAGATCGGTCGCGTGCTCGACGACCTGCGCCAGCGTGGCCTGTTCGAGGACAGCCTCGTGATCCTGACCGCCGACCACGGCGAGGAGTTCCTCGACCACGGCCGCCTGGGGCACGCCAAGACCCTGTACCAGGAGCTGGTGCACGTCCCGCTCCTGGTGAAGTTCCCGCGCGCAACACCCGGCGTCGTCGAGGGCCCGACGCCCGGCGTCGTCGAGAGACGGGTGGCCCTGATCGATGTGTACCCCACCGTGCTCGAGGTGCTGGGCCTGGAGTCCGCGGTGCCCCTCGAGGGCAGGTCCCTGCCGCGCAGCGAGGATCCTGACGCAGCGCCGCGCAGCCTGTTCTGCGAGACCTCGCGGGGCAAGCGCCAGCGAGCCATCGTGCGAGGACGCTACAAGCTGGTCGAGCGCATCCGGCGCGGCGAGTTCGACGTCTTCGACCTGGCAGTGGATCCCCTCGAGCAGGTGCCCCTGGACCCGGGGCAGGTCGCGCAGCTGGCGGACCTGCGCGCCGAACTCGAGGCCTGGGCCACGGACGTCGCTGCCAGGGCCAGCGCCGGAGCCGAGGTCGAGCTGTCGGAAGAGGAGCTCTCCGAGCTCGAAGCCCTCGGCTACGGCGGAGACGACTGAGAGCGCGCCGTCCCGAAACCGGAACCCGGGAGTACGGTAGAGGTGGAACCGGGGACGCGTCCCGCTGTCCTCCCCCCCCGAGGCTCCACCATGCACGCTC
>JAJFFA010000998.1 GCA_021776885.1 Planctomycetota bacterium | reverse complement strand
GGGCGACGCGCTCGAGCCCGGTCGCCCGGTCGGGCTGATCGAGGTCATGAAGACCTTCGCCCACGTGACCTGGCCCGCCGACGGTCCGCTCCCGCGCCGGGCGAAGCTGGTGCGCATGCTGGCCGCCGACGGTGCCGACGTCGCCCAGGGCGATCCCCTGCTCGAGGTCGAGGAGGCCTGATGCGCTCCTCACAGGGCCTGACGCTGGTCGCCATCGTCGCCCTCTTCGGGGTCGGCCTGTTCGTGCTGACCGGACGCCTGCAGGACGACCCCGAGGACAGCCGCTCCGAGGAGCTCGTCTCCGAGGCGCGCATCGACGTGGCTCCCACGTCGGGCGCGCCGCCCTCCGCGCCCGACACGGGCAGCAGCAGCCGCGTGCTGAGCTCGGGCGGGACGGGCCTGGTCGTGATCGTCGTCGGGCCCGGGGGGTTGCCGGTACCCGGCGCGCGCATCCGGGCCCGGGGCCCGGACGGTGAGCTCCCGGAGACCAGCCTCAGGGCCGACTGGGACGGCATTGCCGCGGGCAGCTGGACCCTCGAGGTCGAGGCCGAGGGGTATCTGGCCACCAGCGTCGAAGAAGAGGTCCGCGAGGGCGAGAAGCGCGAGGTCTTCGTCGAGCTCTACCGCGAGGTCGAGGTGCACGGCGTCCTGAAGAGCGTCTTCGGCGACCCCTTGCCCAACCAGGGGGTCTGGCTGCTGCGCGGCGAACGGCCCCACCCGGATGGCTCGAAGAAGGCCGAGAAGCGCTCCAGCGCGCGCACCGCCACGGACGGCTCCTTCGTCCTCGCCAATGGGCGCGCGGGCACGTTCCGACTGTCCGTCGGCGAGGTCGGGTCGGCCGACTTCATCTCGCCGCCCTTCCAGCTGCCCGCGGGTCCCCCCCGCGAGTGTGTGGTCGTCTCCCCGCGGGGTGTGCGCCTCGCGATCCAGTTGATCGGCGCGCCCTCCCGCGAGGCGGACGGAGAGACGGCCCTGCGCGTGGTGCTGCTCTCGTCCAAGCAACCCCTCGACGACTCAGGCCAGCTGCGCCCGAAGGACGTGATCGTCGACCTGCGTAACCTTCCGGTGCCGGGCTCGGGCGCGATCGAGCTGTTCGACCTGCGCTCGGACCGCGCCTACGCCCTGGCCCTCGCGCGGCGCAACGTGCGCACCCTGCCCAGCCGGCCCTTCCAGCTCGAGGAAGGGCTCCTGACCCAGGTCGACGCGGTCTTCCCCGACCTGCTGCAGCCCAAGCGCAAGGCACAGGAGGGCACCCCGCCCCCCGAGCCCGCCGCCCTCGAGATCGCCGTGCGCGCGCTCCCCGCCGCCGGCGGTGAGCGCCCCGGCCTGACCTGGAAGTAGCCGCGATGGCCATCGTCTCCCTGGGGCTCGACCTGGCACGCATCGACCGCCTCGAGGCGGCCTACGGGCGCCATGGCGAGCGCCTGCTCGAGCGCCTCTTCACCCCCGCGGAGCGCGCCTACTGCGACCGCCGCAAGGCGCGCTTCACCCACTACGCGGGACGCTTCGCCGTGAAGGAGGCGGTGATGAAGGTGCTCGGCACCGGCTGGCGCGCGGGGGTGCGCTGGCGCGACCTCGAGGTCCTGCGCGACCCCGGCCAGGCACCGCGGGTCGAGCTGCACGGCGAGAGCGCGGCCATCGCTGCGCGCCGCGGCATCGCGCGCATCCTGGTCACGATCACCCACGACGCCGGACTCGCGGCAGCCGTGGCCGTGGCCGAGAGCGAGTGAGCGCGGCGCGTCCGCGCCCCGGTCCGGGCTAGGCCTGGAATAAGCGCTGAGCTGCTCGAGATCGTTCGGGGGTGCGGTAGGCGTGGTCGTGCGAGCCGTTCCGCAAGCGGAGCCTGGCCGTAGTCAGGTGAGCATTGCGGGACGGCTCGAACGGCCGCGAATGCCGTGCCCCCGGGCGATCTCGAGCAGCTCAGCGCTTATTTCAGGGCTAGGAGTCTGTGAGAAGGCCCTTCCAGTCAAGGGTGTGGTTTCTTCAGCCGGGTCCTCGTGTGGCGCGCGCTCGGGCTCACGCCGGCCGAGACGAGCGGCTTGGAGATCGGAGAGGGGGGCTTCTCGGGCGGCCGCTGACAGCGCAACGTAGCGAACAAACTCCCGAAAACACCTACGCCGGAATCAAGAACCTCGCGCCCCAGCGACCCGGCGCCAGACAAGAATTCGGGCCCGCCCGCCCGCTCCCGTCGCCATCGTCACCACGCCGTGCTAGGCAACCTAGCCCGCGAAGCCCAGCTCGACCAGCACGCAGGGGCCGCCGTGGATGACGTTCATCGAGAGCTCGTGGGCGCGGGCGACGGCGGCCGCACTCTCGGCGCCCGGCTGCATCCAGATGTGGCGTACGCCCAGGAGAGCGGCCTCCTCGACCACGGCCTCGGTCACCTGGGGCGGGGTGATGATCGAGACCGCGTGCACGCCGCCCTCGATCTGCGCCAGGCTCGTCGCCGCCTCGAGCCCCTCGATCATTCCGCCCCGCGGGTTGACTGGAAGCGCCTCGCGGCCGCTCTGCAGGTAGCTGCGCAGGACCTTGTTGCCGAACTTGGAGCGGTCGCTCGAGGCGCCGACCACGGCGATGGGGGCGCCGCTCAGGAACGCCTCGATGTCGCCGGGCAGCGCGGCCGAAGTCTCGTCAGGGCTCATGGGCGCCCAGGCTAACTCATGGGCGCCCAGGCCAACCCGGCGCTATGCTCCGTTCGTGAAGCGTGCCGAGAAAGCCGAGCGCATCCAGGCCCTCCTGGATGACCTCTACCCCGAGCCCCCGGTGCCCCTCGAGCACGAGAGCCCCTTCCAGCTCCTGATCGCCGTGCTGCTCTCGGCCCAGACCACGGACGTGCGCGTCAACCTGGTGACCCCGGGCCTGTTCGCAAGAGGGCCCGACGCGCGCGCCATGGCGAAGCTCTCGGTGGCCGAGATCCTGGGCCACATCAAGACCTGCGGCCTGGCGCCCACCAAGGCCAGGAACGTGCGCGCCCTGGCGCAGCTCCTGGAGCGCGACCACGGGGGCCAGGTGCCCCGCAGCCTGGCCGAGCTCGAGCGCCTGCCGGGCGTCGGTCACAAGACCGCGAGCGTCGTCGTCTCCCAGGCCTTCGGCGAGCCCGCCTTCCCCGTCGACACCCACATCCATCGCCTCGCGGCGCGCTGGGGCCTGTCGGACGGCTCGAACGTCGTGCGCACGGAGCGCGACCTGAAGCGCGTGTTCCCGCGCGAGCGCTGGAACGACCTGCACCTCTCGATCATCTGGTTCGGACGCGACCATTGCCCGGCCCTGCGCCACGACTTCGACGCCTGCCCGATCTGTTCGTGGGCCGCGTCGAAGGCCTACCGCGCACGGGAGGCACGCGCCCGGCGCGCACCCCGCTCCGCGAAGGCGCCGAGTTCGCCCGGGTCGCCCGGGTCGCCCGGGCAACAGCGAGCCGGCGCGTGAGGAGTCCGGACGAGAACGGCGCCCTCGATCGGGCCTCGGACCTGCTCGACGAGGGGCGCCCCGAAGAGGCCCTGGCCGAGCTGGCCAAGGCCCCCCACGACGACCCCGACCGGGCCCTGGTCGAGGCCCTGGCGCACCTGGACCTGGGCGACCTCGAGCGCGCGCGCACCGCCCTCGCCATGGCCCGCGAGGCCCTGCCCGACGAGGACCCCGACCTGCTCTTCGTCGGCGCGGAGCTGGCCCTGGCGGAGTGGCGCCCCGACGCCGCGCGCATGGCCCTCGAACACCTGACGCGCAGCGACCCGAGCGCCTCGGCCTGGAGCCGGCTGGCCCTGTGCCACGACCTGGCCGACGAGTTCGACGCCGCACAGGCCTGCCTGGCCCGGGCCCACGACCTCGACCCGGAGGGCTGTCCCCTGCCCCTGCGCCTGAGCGCCGCGGACTTCGACGCGACCCTGCACGACGCCGTCCAGCGCCTGCCCGACGACGCGCGCGCCGCCATCGAGCGCGTGCGCATCGTGGTCGAGCCCATGCCCTTCGCCGCCCTGGCCCCGCGGGAGGAGCCGGCCTCGGTCGCCCCCGATGTCCTGGGCCTGTTCGTCGGCGCGACGACCCACGACCTGGCGGACGACGTCAGCGCCGAGCTGCCACCGACGATCTACCTCTTCCAGCGCAACCTCGAGCGCATGGCCAGCGGACGCGAGGCCCTCGAGGAGGAGATCCGCATCACCCTCTGGCACGAGGTGGCCCACTTCCTGGGCTGGGACGAGGACGGCGTCGACGCCCTGGGCCTGGCCTAGCAAGTCTGCCGGGGTGAATGTAAGCGAGCCCATCGATAGGCTCGCCTTCATGATCTCGATCCATCGACTGGAGGGCTTTCACTGGGTCGCGCGCACCGGGGGCTATGCCAAGGCGGCGCGTGCCTTCCCCTATCCGATCACCCAGCCGGCGGTGCACCAGCAGGTCAAGAAGCTCGAGACGGAGCTCGGCGTGACCCTGTTCGAGCGCGTGGGCAAGGAGACGATGGCCCTGACCCCGGCCGGCCGGCGGCTGGCCGAGTTCGTGCGGCCCTTCTTCGAAGGCCTCCCGGGGGTGCTGCGCACGGTGCGCGAGGGGGAGTACGCCGGCGAGCTCTCGGTGCGCACCGCGGCCCTGTTCCTGCGGCACCTGAAGCCGGCCTGGATCCAGCGCCTGCACCG
>JAJFFA010000997.1 GCA_021776885.1 Planctomycetota bacterium | reverse complement strand
GGATTCGGCGGCCGACTTCAGCAAGGGCGTCGCCATCAGCGCGGGCGTCCACGTCAACGAGAGGACGCACATCGAGACGGTGCGCTACAGCCGGGGCTCGGACATGCTGGCGCTGCTCAGCACCGGCCCCGCGGTCAAGCCGCCGCTGTCCCCCTCGTACAGGTAGACGACGCCGCTGTCCGCCGACCCGCCGTCCCGATCGGGGGCGCCGACCAGCGCACGGACGCGGCCCGCTGCGAGTCCCTGCAGGTCGACGGCGCGGCCGAAGGACTCGCCGGCGGTGGCGCCCGCGAGGCTCGCGCGCAGGGTGTACGTGCTGCCGCTGCCCTCGAACAGGGCTGCGGAACCGCGATCGTTCGCGGTGTCGGGCGCGCCGCCGAGGACGAAGGGACTGGCCAGGGCGACCGAGGCGCCGAAGCCCTCCAGCCCGGCCGACGAGAGGTGGGTGGCGTAGGTCCACTCCTCGGGCATGCCGCCCAGAGTGTAGAGGTAGACGCCACCTCCACTGACCGCACGTCCGGGACCCCCGACCGCCAGGCGCGCGCCCTGCACCTCGAGGGCTGTACCGAAGTTCTCGTGGGCGACCCCCGAGCCGGGGAGCAAGGTCGTCTCCAGCTGGAAGCTGTTGCCGTTCTGCGCGAAGACGTACACCGCGCCGACGTTGCTGGAGGGCCCGTCCTGGAAGGGCGCGCCGACCATCAGGTACTCGTCCGACAGGTCGACGGCGTCGCCGAAGCGCCGGCCGCTCTCGCCCATCGGTGCCCCCAGCTTCTGCGACTGGAACCACTCGCCGCTCTGGGGGTCGCGTCGGAACACGTAGACGGCACCGTCCTGCGCCGGGAAGACCCCGTCCTGCGGCGCACCGATGGCGAGGAAGTCGTCGAAGCGACACACGTCCCAGCCAAACTCGAGGGCCTGTTCGTCACTCGGCACGAACTTCTGCGCCAGGCGCCACTCGCCCTGGAAGAGACCGAAGAGGTAGGCGGCGCCGTACCCGGAACGCGGAGCGCCGACCAGGGCCGAGCCACCGAAGACGTCGATCGAGAGGCCGAACTCGGCACCGGAGACCGGCAGGCTGGGGACGAGCTGCGCCTCCTCCCCCGCCAGAGTCGGATCGACGACGATGGGGTAGCGAGCGCCGGAGTCGTCGACCTCGATGCTCAGGTGGTCCGCGTTCGAGACGAAGCGCGCGGGCAGCGCAGCCCCCTCGGCGTCGTAGGCGAAGAGGCCGGCAAACTCGAGTCTCTGCTGTCCCGCGGGGTCGTGCAGCACGACGCGCGTCGGACTCTCGAGCGTCGCGCGCAGGGTCTCGAGGGGTGCGAGATGCAGCTCCAGCGGCCCGGGCTGCGCGGACAGGGGGCGCGACGCCAGGTCGAAGCCCTGCTCCAGGCCGCTCGGAGCGTTCACATACCACTCGACGATGCCGTCGCGCTGGTACTCGGCCCGCGCGCCGTCGACCGCCAGCCGGGCCGTGCCGGCGGGGGCCAGGAGCGCGCCACGCCCCACGGCCTCGAGGGCCAGGTCCAGCTGGAACGTGTCGGCCTGGGCCGGGTCGAAGGGCAGGACCCGCACCCGATCGTCGAGGAAGTAGGAGCGCAGGCCGCGGCCGCGGTTGGGCGCGACCCAGGCGCTGTCCTCCTCCGCGAAGGGAGTGCCGACCTGACGCACGAGGTCGTGGCCCTCCTCGCGCAGGGCGTCTTCGAGGGCAGCGGCCAGGCCGGGCCGGCCCTCGAGATCGCTGCTCGGGCCCTGCGTCGGGGAGGCGGCAGCCGTGGTCGCGAGGAGCCATCCGCAGAGGGCGATGAAGCAGGAAGGGTGTAGGCGCATGTCGTTGTCCGGGTGGGGGTGCGGAGACGGGTGAGCCTGCCCAACGCCGAGGGACCCTCGAGCCCGCCATGATTATCCTGCCCCGAGGTCTGGACCCCCGCCCGGCACCTGCCCGCCTCAGTTGTTCGGCGCCCCCAGCTCGATCCAGTCGCTCAGCTCCGTCAGCTGATTCGACGGCGGGTCCGCCATTACCTGGCTCAGGCAATCCGCGGCGCCGCTGACCGACTCAAGCAACGCCAGCCGTCGAACGGATTCTTCGGCGACCTGGATGCATCCTGGGGGTCAACCTGGGCCTCGACCTGCGGCTGCGTCTGCCGACCCTCGACCTGTTCATCGAGCCCGGCTTCGTCAGCCAGCCCACGGGGGGCAACAGCGCCGACGACGTGACCTACGGCCCGATCGGCGCGATCCTGTTCGGCGTCGGCTTCGCGCTCTGAGCGCGGTTTGCCTTTGGGGCCTGGCTATTGCGCCTCGCGCTGGGCCTCGAGTCGGACGGCGATGTCCTCCTGTCCGTCGGGATGAATGTTGAACATCTCGATCGAGAGCCGCTCGGGAGCGGGCGAGCGCACCTCGATCCGCCAGCCCCACTCGGGTCCCTCCCCCGCGCTGTAGTTGCCCCGCACGACCACGGCATCCGCGCTGTGGGGCCCGGCGAAGGCCATGGGTTGCGGCGAGTGCCAGGTGTCGGACCACTCGGCCTCGACCCCATCGCGCCCCAGGGTGAGGGCCAGGGAGCCCGATTGAGCGCGGCCGTCGAAGCTCCACGTGTAGCGGATGCGGGTGCCCTCGACCTGCACCTCGGCGGCGGATTCGCGCGGCTTGTCGGGGTCTTCGAGCCACAAGAGGTTCGTGCCGGCGAAGCGGCCCGAGGCTTGCCCGAGCAGGGCTGCAGTCTTGACTTGGGACATGGCAGATCCACCTCCGTCGAGGGTCGATTCTGAACGGGAAGTCGAGGTTGCGTGGCACCC
>JAJFFA010000996.1 GCA_021776885.1 Planctomycetota bacterium | reverse complement strand
AGTCGTCGCGAGCGTCCCGCTGGCCGCGCCCAGGGCGTCGCTGGCTCCGGGCTGCACCAGGGTGTTGCTCAGTCCGTCCGAGGCCAGGCGCACGGTCTGTCCGGCGACAGGGTTGCCGTTGGCGTCGCGCACCACGACGTCGAGGGTCGAGACGCTGACTCCGTCGGCGACGACGTCGATGGCCGGGGTGGCACTGGCGCTCGAGAGGCTGGCGCTGATCGTCGCGGGGTCGCCGACGAACTCGATCGTGGGCTGGGTCGTGAGCAGCACGGCCCCCGCGCCGGGGTTGACCGTCACGCTGATCGTCTTGAGCTCGGCCGTGGTCGAGGCCAGGGTGCCCGCCGCGACTCCGCTGGCATTGGTCGCCCCGGGCTGGACCAGGGTGTTGTTCGTACCGCTCGCCGCCAGGGCCACGGCCTGACCCGGAACGGTGTTGCCGTTGACGTCACGCACGGTCACTCGCACCAGCGACGTCTGCACGCCGTTGGCCACGACCCCGGCCGTCGGGTTGACGGTCACCGTCGAGAGCGACCCGCTGATGTTCCCCGCGTCGGCGATGAAGGTCACGCCCGGGGTGTCGTCGAGCACGACCTGGCCCGCGCCGGGGTTGACGATCGCCCCCAGCAGCTTGAGCTCCGCCGTGGTCGACGCGAGGGTCCCCGAAGCCACGCCCTGGCCTCCGGTCAGCCCCGGCTGGGTCAGGCTGTTGCCGGATCCGCTAGCGCTGAGCTGCACGCTCTGACCCGCGAGCACGTTGCCGTTGGCGTCGACCACGCGCGCCGTGATCGTCGAGAGCTGCACTCCGTCGGCCACGATGTCGACGTCCGGGGTCGCCGTCAGCGTGGAGAGGGAGGCGCTGATGTTGTTCACGTCGCCGACGAAGGTGACCTGGGGCTGATCGGCGAGGACGACCTGGTTCGCGCCGGGGTTGACCGTGGCGCTCAGGGTCTTCGTCTGCGCCCGGGTCGAGGCGATCGAGCCCACGGCGACACCACTGGCGTTGGTGACCCCGGGCTGGATCAGCACGTTGGCCTGGCCGCTGGAGGACAGATTGACCGTCTGGCCGGCGAGGGGGTTGTTGTTCGCGTCGCGCACGACGACGGTCACCGTCGAGACACTGCTGCCGTCCGCGACGACGGTCAGCGGCGCGGCGCTGACGCTGGAGTTGGTCGAGCTGATCGCGTCCGGGTCACCGCCGAAGGTGACCGTCGGCTGGGTCGTGAGCAGCACCGCGCCCGGCCCGGGGTTGACCGTGACCATCAAGGTCTTGGTCTCGGCCACCGTCGATCGGATCGAGCCCAGGGCGATCCCGGTCGTGCCCGTGACGGGCGGCTGGGTCAGGTCGTTGCCCGTGCCCGTCGAGGCCAGGCGCACCACCTGGCCGGCGACCGGGTTGCCGTTGACGTCGCGCACGGTGACGTTGAGCGTGGACGAATCGATGCCATCCGCCACGACCCCCGAGGTGGGGTTGGCGAAGGCGCTCGAGAGCGAGGCGCTGATGTTCGAGGCGTCGCCGACGAAGCGCACGACGGGCTCGTCCGCGAGCACCACCTGGCCCGCGCCAGGGTTGACCGTGACCGTGATGCGCTTCAGCTCGGCCGTGGTCGAGGCGATCGTGCCGCTGGTCATGCCCGCCGCGTTCGTCAGCCCCGGCTGGGCGAACACGTTATTCGACCCGTCCGAGCTGAGCACCACCGTCTGGCCGGCGAGCGGGTTCATGTTGACGTCCAGCACCTGGACGCTGACCGTCGAGATGTCGACGCCATCGGCGACGACCCCGTTGGTCGGACTGGCGCTGGCGCTCGAGAGGTTGGCGCTGATCGAGCCGGGGTCACCGTCGAAGCTGACGCTGGGTTGCGCGTCCAGGACGACCGCCGTGGGGCCTGGGTTGACGCTGATCGTCAGGGTCTTCAGCTCGGCGACCGTGGACGAGATGGAGCCGTTGGCCACGCCGTTCGCATTGGTCGTACCGGGCTGCTGCAGGCTGTTCCCCGTCCCATCGGACGCCATCGTGACGGCCTGTCCGGGGACGGCGTTGCCGTTGACGTCGCGCACGGTCACGCGGATCGTGGAGCTGTCGGCAGCGTCGGCCACGACCCCGCTGGTGGGGTTCGCGGTGGCCGTGGAGAGGCTGGCGCTGATGTTGCTCGCGTCCGCGATGAACTCGACGCTGGCGGAGCTGGTCAGGACCACCTGACCCGCGCCGGGATTGACCGTCGCGCCCACGATCTTCGACTCGGCACGGGTCGAGGCCAGGGTGCCCGAGGCCCTCCCGGCGGCGTCCGTCAGGGCCGGCTGCACGAAGCTGTTCTGGGTCCCGCTCGAGGACAAAGACACGACCTGACCCGCGACCGGGTTGCCGTTCACGTCGACGACCTGCAGCGTCAGCGTCGTGCGCTGGGTGCCGTCCGCGACGATCCCGGCGGTCGGGTCAGCGGAGAGGCTCGAGAGCGATGGGCTGATGTTGCTCGCGTCGCCGATGAACTCGACCACCGGCTGGGCATCGAGTACGACCTGGGTCGGACCCGGGTTGACCGTGGCCACGATCGAGCGCAGGCCGGCGCTGGTCGTACGCACGCGCCCCAGCGCACTGCCGTCCGCAGCGGTCAGGCCCGGCTGCTCGATGACGTCGGCGGGATTGCTGGAACTCAGCAGCACGGTCTGCAGCGGCACGGGGTTGCTGAGGAAGTCGCGCACCACGATCGTGACGACGGTGGCGTCGACGCCATCCGCGATGATCCCCGAGCTGGGGCTGGCCAGCACCGACGAGCCGGACGAGCTGATCGACCCGGCGTCCGCCGTGAAGGTCACCACCGGGTGGTCGTCGAGCACCACCGAGTTCGGACCCGGGTTGACCCGCAGGGTCAGGGTCTTGGCCTCGGCCACCACCGACGACATGCGGCCCACGGCCATGCCGGCGGCGTCCGTCGGAGCCCCGGGCTGGGTGATCGAGTTGCCCAGCCCGTCGGAGGTCACGCGCACCTCTTGACCCGCGACCGGGTTGCCGTTGGCGTCGCGCACGAAGACCGTCACCAGGGTCTCGTCCGAGCCGTTGGCCAGCACCGTG
>JAJFFA010000995.1 GCA_021776885.1 Planctomycetota bacterium | reverse complement strand
GACGTACTCGTCGGACGGCGCCGCATGCTGCCTGGGGAACCCCGAGGTGATGCGCATCGTGATCACCAACCTGCTCGGGAACGCCTTGACCTACTCGCCCGAGGGCAGCCAGATCGCCTGCCGGGTCGAGGCACGGCCGCTCGGGGCAACCTTCGTGATCGAGAACGAGAACCGCAACCTGCAGGCCAGCGACCTCGAGTCGATCGCCGAGCCGTTCTGGCGCAAGGATGGTGCGCGCGTCGACCGCGAGCGCTCGGGCCTGGGCTTGGCCCTGTCCCGTGCCCTGGCGGAGCGCAGCCACATGCGCCTCGACTTCGAGCTCGAGGGCAGCCGCTTCTGCGCGCGCCTGGTGCTGGAGCCAGCCCCTGGAAAATCGAGCGCTCCCTCGGCGCGCGTACGCGAGGGCTGAGGCGCGCCCCCGCAGGGGGGGCGAGGAGAGGCCGTCCCAGGCCGCTACAGCTACTCGTCGTCGCCCACGTACCCGAGGTTCGAGAGGTTCGCGCGGTCGCCCTCGGAGAGCTCGACGCGTCCCGCATCCAGGTCCGCGTTCCGGGCGCGCACCTGCGCGGCGCCCTCGCGATGGGCTGTCAGCGCTTCGAGTAGAGCGGCCACGCGCTGCTCTTCCTCGCCCGCGACGTCCCGGGTCTCCCCGGGGTCGTGCGCCAGGTCATAGAGCTCGGTCGCTCCGCTCTCCAGGTGCCAGATCAGCTTCCACTCGCCAGTGCGCGCCACGTAGACGTCCTCGGGGGTCAGGGTCTGGTTCGCGCCCTTGGCGAAGGCCAGGCGCGGAGCTAGCTCTGCGCCGGAGAAGAGCGGCACGAGGCTACGGCCCTCGCCCCCGGCGGGGGCCGGCAGGTCGAGCAGCTCGAGCAAGGTGGGCAGGACGTCGATCAGCTCCACCTGCTGCGCGACGCGTGTGCCGCCGTGCCGCGCAGCGGGCAGCTTGATCAGCAGGGGCACGCGCAGGCACTCGTCGTAGCCCTGGGTGTGCAGCCAGCGGCCGTGCTCGACGAACTCCTCGCCGTGGTCACTCAGCACGACGATCAAGGCCTCGTCGTACAGCCCGCGGGCCGAGAGCTCCTCGAACAGCACGCCGAGGGCCGCGTCGACGTAGGCCACGCCGCCGTCGTAGAGGGCGGCGAAGCGCTCGACCTGCTGCGGCGAGAGCTCGGACTCGCCGCTGTTCGCGCGCAACATCAGGCGCGTCGCGGACCAGCCGCCGTCGGACAGCTCGACCGGCTCCTGGCCTGGCTCCACGAAGCGCTGCGCGAAGGGCACGGGGGACTCGTAGGGCAGCTCGACCCAGTCCGAGTGCACGTCGATCAGGTGCAGGAAGAAGAAGAAGGGGCGCGGCAGCCCGGCGTCGAGCAGGGCCAGCAGGCGCTCGCGACTCTCCTCCACGGAGCGGTTGCGGCGCCCGTCCTCGGCGTCGCTGCGGTCCTGCCGCCGGAAGTCGTAGTCGTACAGGTCGTAGCCGCGCTCGTAGCCGAACTTCGGATTCAGGTAGGGGTTGTTGACCAGCCCCGCCGTGAAGTAGCCGGCTCGCGCGAGCTCCTCTGGCAGGAGCGGCAGGCTCCCGGCGAAGGCCTGCTCGAGGGTCGTGCCGTGGGTGTCGGGGTAGGTCGAGGTGAAGAGCGAGGCGTGGGAGGTCAAGGTCCAGGGCTGGTGGGCGATGGCCTGCTCGAAGACGACGGCCTGCTCGGCGAAGCGCGCCAGGGCCGGGGTGGTGTCGCGCTCGTAGCCGTGCAGCCCCATGTGCTTCGTGCCCAGCGTGTCGATCGAGATCAGGATCACGTTCGGGCGCGTCGTGGCCCTGGGCACCAGCACCGGGTTGCCCCACAGGGCGCTCGCCCCGGCGACGTCGGAGCGCGTGCGCAGCACGAGCTCGAGGGGCTCACCCGCGAAGGGCGTGAGGTCGACCTGCGCGTCGCTCCAGCCCGTGGCCGACTCGACGCTGCGCGACAGGAGCCGCGTGGGAGCCTGCCCGGGGCGCAGCGCGTCGACCTCGAACTCGACCGTCTGCGGCCCGCCGCCCGAGGCGCGCACGCCGAGGGAGAGCCACAGGGCCGACCAGTCACAGCGCTCCAGCGGGAACGAGAGCTGCGCGTTGGCGCCGCTGACCAGGGCCTGGCGCAGGCTGCGGCGCAGGGACACGGCCTCGTGGGCGGCCGCAGGCTGGCGATCGGTCAGGCGCTCGAGCGCGGCCGCTGCAGGCTCGGGCGCGCAGCCGCTCAGCAGGAGCGCGAGGGCCACGCTGGCGTGCAGGCGTTTGCTGGGGCAGTGCATCACGAGACGATACCGAGACCGAACAACTTCCGCCGGGCATATGTCGTACGACGCCGTACGACGCCGTACGACATATGCCCGGCGGAAGTGGTTCGGTCTCGGTATCGTCTAGTCGTCGGAGGCGGGGTAGTGCTCCGGGAGCCCTTGCTGCGGGCCCATCTGCGCCTCGAACTTGCGCGCGTAGTGGCTGAACTTCTTGCGCCACACCTCGAGCACGAAGCGCAGGATCGACGCTCCCTGCACGAGGGACTCGAGGTTGTCGAGGCACAGCTCCCAGCCCGCGGCGTTGCGTGCGCCCACGGAGGGATCGTCGAGGGTCTCGGAGAAGACGAGCCGGCAACCGTCGCCCTCGGCGTGCAGCTCGCAGCGGAAGTGATGGGTGCCCCAGCGGAACTCGAGCAGGCGTGGGCGCTCGACGGTCAGCACCTCTCCGCTCAGCTCCTCCTCCGAGAGGCCCTCGCCCTCGCCGTGCAGGAAGGTGAAGCGCAGCGGCGCGCCCTGCTTCCACTCGCCCTCGACGTCGCAGGGGAACCACTGCTGGAGCAACTCGCGCTCGGTGAGCACGCGCCAGACCTTCTCCGGAGGGTGGGCCAGTCGGCGCTCGAGGGCCAGGGTGAAGCGCGAGCCTTCCTGCGTGAACGAAGCTTCCATCAGTCCTCCATCGAATCGAGTGTGCGTTCCAGCGCGTCCAGGCGTCCTTCCCAGAAAGCGCGGTAGGGGGCGAGCCAGGCGTCGATCTCCCGCAGCCCCTCGGGCTGCAGGCGATAGATCCGGCGCTGGGCGTCGACGCGTACCACGGCCAGTCCCGCCTCGCGCAGCACACGCAGCTGCTTCGAGACCGCGGGCTGGTTCATGCGCAGTCGTCCCGCCAGGTCCCCGACGCAGCGCTCCCCGAGGCGCAGCTCGTCGAGCACCCGCCGCCGGGTCGGATCGGCCAGGAGTTCGAAGCTGGACAGCATGGACACGTATA
>JAJFFA010000994.1 GCA_021776885.1 Planctomycetota bacterium | reverse complement strand
CCAGGTCCGTGCCCACGATCAGCATGCGCTCGACGCCGGCTTCGCGCGCGCGGGCAAAGACCGCGTCGCGGTCCGCGTCGAACGAGTCCCAGAAGACGTGGGCGTGGGTGTCGGTGATCACTCGCGGCAGTGCTCTTCGAGCATGTCGCCGAGGAAGGCCCTGAAGTCGACGTCCGCCTCGTGGCTGAAGACGTGATAGAAGAGCTCGCAGGCGCCCTCGCGCGGGATCGAGACGCGCAGGGCCTGGGCAGCCTTGCGCCGCAGGTAGCCGTTGCCCGAGGACTCGACCATCACGGCCTCCAGGGCCTTGGCCCCCAGGGGGTCGCCGGGGTAGCGGCCCAGGGCTTCGGCGGCGAAGTGACGCGCGTACTGCTCCATGCGCAGGTTCGTCACCACATCGGCGAGGGCCTCGACGGGCGACAGCCCGAGCTGCTCCGAGGCCGTGACCCAGCCACGGATCCAGAATTCGTCGGGGGGCATGGTGTGGGCCAGGCCCTCGTGTCGGTGGACCATGGGCTCGGCCAGCTCGCGGAAGATCCCGGGGGAGGTCTCCGCCAGGAGCGTGAGCGCGTAGGTGCGGTCGTCGATGGGGTGCCCGTAGTCCAGCACGAGGTGGCTCAGGAGCTCCCGGGACTCATCGGTCGCGGCGTAGGCGGCGACGGTCAAGAGGCCGTCGCGCACCAGGGTCTCCTCGCCGCGGTACTCGACGTAGGCGCGCAGGGCGGCGATGCCGACCTCGAGGTCGCCGTGCATCAGCTCCTCGACCAGCTTCTGCTGCCGCACGAAGTGGCGGTCGTGGTAGTCGCTGGTGAGGGTCTGGTCGAGGGGGATCAGGACCTCGATCATCTCGGCCACCCGGGCGCGGGACTCGGCGGAGATCTCGATGCCGCCGGCGACCGTGTGGGCCAGGTGGCCGTCGTCGAAGCTCGCGGTCCCCGCCAGGCCCGAGGAGTCGGGGGTGCCCAGGTCCTCGGCGGGCTCGGCGTCGGCCCCGGTCTCGACGACCTGCGCCTCGACGCCCTGAGCGCCGCTCTCGCCGGGATCGCTCGGGCGGGTCAGCTCCGGGGTGCCCTCGGCGTCGGGCTCCGCGGGGCCTTCCCCGCAGGCGGAGCAAAGGCCGAGCAGGAAGAAGAGGGCGGCGCGCAAGGGCGAGGGGAGCGTCATCGATCTGGTGTACGGCACGCGCGCGCAGAGCAAGTCCCAGGCCGGAGGGGCTTCCCGGCGCAGGCCGGGGGAGCGAGCCGGTCGAGGGCCGGGCTGGCGCTCCTGGACTCCGGTCTGCACGGCAGAGAGAGGGTAGCAGGCGCGGGCAGCGCGCGCTTCCGCACGTTTCGCGGAGGCCTTTCGCTCGCTGCTGAGGGCCCGCGCGAAGCGCCGCCAGCGACCCGTGGCGCTCGGTCCCCCCGCAAGGCTTCCGCCGCTCGACGGGCGTGGCCCGTTTCGTTAGCCTTGTAGGCATCTTGGGCCCCGTGTTTCGAGACCGTGGCCCGACTCAGCCCCCCAGCCCCCCGCCTCGTATGCAGGAGTCCCTGCGGATGCACATGCAGTCCCTTGTCGCCGAGCCCGAGTCGTCGCCGTCCTTTTTCTCCCTGCGCGCCGCCCTCGGGCTGGCGCTCCTGCTCCCGCTCGTGGGCTCGTCCTGCTCCACGGGCAACGAGGCGGGTGAGTTCGGCGGCGAATTCTTCGTCGAGTCCTGCTCCCTGGGGTGCAACAACGGAACGTCGGGCGATCAGGTCTTCTGTTCGATCGTCAACACCTTCCGCAACCAGGACATCGCGGTCACCTTCTCGGAGCCGGTCAACCTGTTCACGGTAGACACGAGCACCTTCCGGGTGGTCGAGGTGCAGAACGGCACGTCTCCGACGGGCTCGTTCTTTCCGGATCCGACGAACTCGAGGCGGCTGATCTTCCGACCGTCCCTGACCTTCGACGCCTTCGGCAACCCGCGCTTCGGGTTCAAGGCGAACACGGCCTACCAGGTCACGATTCCGGGCGTCGCCCAGGGCGACAACGGGCCCTTCATCTCGAGCGTCGCCGGACGTCCGAACCAGAGCCGCCTGCAGTGCACGATCTTCACGGATCAAGGGGTGATCGACCCCGTGCCCGGCCCGCCGATGGCGAGCGCCTTCGTGCAGGTGATCACTGGCCTCGATGGCATGGGGAATCCGATCCTGGCCGAGCGCGAGATCACGAGCACCCCGGGGGACACGCTCGATGTGTTCCGCGATTCGAACGTCAGAATGGTGTTCAACGACATCATGAACCCGGCCTCCCTGGCGGACAATTCTACGGGTGTCTCGCCCTTCGTCAACAACGTCATCGACGTCGACGGTGATCTGGCGACCACCGCGGACCGCACTCCGGTCTCGGGCCGCTTCAACGTTACGGTGAACCAGGAGCTCCTGGTCACGACCCTGATCTTCGATCCGGACCTGGGCTTCCCCTCGTCGGGGGCAGTCGGTGCGCCGCCCGTGCGGCCCGTGCTGATCGTCTACCGCGACGGTGCCATCGACCTGGTGGGCAACTCGGTCACCACCCCCGACCAGGCCTTCTTCCCCGAGCGCATCGACTTCGGCGAGCTGGTCCTGACGGAGGGCTTCGACGATGCCGGAGTCGACGACGAGTTCGCGGTCGACCCGGTGCGTACCGGCGGGGTCTGGGGCGGCGGTCGACTCGCGCCCCTCACCGGAGGCGCCGCGGGCCGCCTGGGTGACCTGGTCGTGCGCAACAACGAGGTCATCGAGCTCAACACGGACAGCCAGGTCTTCCCCCTCAACGGGCGCCCCACGGACATCATGGGGAACCGCGACATCAACGGGATGTACCCGGGCTTCGATGGCGTGCCCTTCACGATCACGGACGGCACTTTCGAGTTTGCTTCGATCGACATTCAGCCCGGCGGAACGCTCGTGGCCACGGGTTCGAACCCCCTGCGGATCTTCTCGCGCGGTGCCCTCAACCTGGGGCCCTCGGCCGTCATCGACGTATCGGGTACCTCCGCAGGTGCCCACGACTCGTCGATCGCCCTGCCCGAGGTCGGCAGGCGCTACTTCCGCAACCCCGCTGACCCGGTCATGTTCCTGATGCAGGACATCCTGGTCAGCCGCGGCATCGGCGGCCCGGCCGGCGGCGACGGCGGATACGGCGGTGACCGGACGAACTTCAACGGGTCGACCATGGTGGACCTGTTCACGGATCCGTCGGGCTCGCCGGACAGCGACGCCCTCGACATGGGTGCCGGGGTCATGACCGACGGGAACGGCCGCGATGGCGTGCCCGTCATCATGTCCGGTGCTCCGGACACCTCGATCAGCTCCGGCCTGGGCGGGCTGATGAACCCCAATCCCTTCTCCGCCGACCCGTTCGACGCGAT
>JAJFFA010000993.1 GCA_021776885.1 Planctomycetota bacterium | reverse complement strand
AGGCGGCAGCGTCGGCTTCGCGGTGGCCAGCTACGCCGCGGTCTACATCGTCGAGCCCGACTTCGATCCGCCCACCTGGGTCCTGATCGTGATGTTCAGCGCCATGGGCATGGTCGGCTCGCTGGTCGGCAGCAGCGTGCGGCGCTCGATGGTGCGCTACTTCTTCCCCTCGGGCACGGCCTGTGCCGTGATCCAGCGCTCGGTGGCGACGGAGGTCGCGCCCGGGGAGCGCAACCGCCCGGTGTGGCTGCTCAAGGTCTGGGGCGGGATCGCCTCGCTGATCACCATCCCGACCAAGATCAGCCTCTCCGCCGGCGGGCCCGCGCTGCTGCGCGAGTACCAGTACAACGCGAACTTCGGGCTCGGCGTCGACCCCCTGTACTACGGCATCGGCCTGGTGGTCGGTCCGCGGGTGGGGGCGGGCATGGTGCTCGGGTCCCTGTCCGTCCTGGGCATCGTCGAGGGCTTGCAGGGCGGTGCCCACGAGGCGGCCACGGGCGACTGGGTCAAGTGGCTCGCCATCGCCGTCCTGACCCTGCCGACCTTCGCCACGATCCTCTTCGCCTACCTGTTCCGCAGCCCGATCGTGGTCCCGCCGGGCTTCACCCCGGGCCACACGAAGTACGCGGTGCCCGCGGCGCGGGCCTTCGTCTACGGCATGGTCGGAGTCGTCGCCGCCGCCGGCGTGGCCTGGACCGCGTGGCTGGCCTTCGGGCTTCCGCCCTGGGTCACGGTGGTGACCATCGCCATCGCCTGGCCGCTGTGCGTCGTCAACGGGCGCGTGACCGGCGACACGGACATCAACCCCGTGCGCCTGGCGGCGATCGTGCTGCTCTCCGGCTTCTTCTGGATGGTCAGCGGCGGAGCGGTGGCGATGCTGGGCATGGCGGTGGTCGGCGGCACCATGGCCTCGGTCGCCGTCGACATGATGCAGGACTACCGCACGGGGCACCTGGTCGACGCGAACCCGACGCACCAGACCTCGGTGCAGTTCTTCGGCGTCGTCTGCGGCGCCGTCGCTTCGATCCCGGTCCTGAACATGCTCCTGGGCCAGCTCGGCATCGGCGCCGACAGCTCCCTGCCCGCACCGGGAGCCCAGATCTGGGCGGCCATGGCCCAGGCCATGACCGACGGCTTCGAGCCCAGCGGCGCCCTGATCACCGGCATCCTGCTCACCAGCCTGGTCGGCAGCGGCTACGCCTTCCTGACCGTCTGGCCGCGCAGCGCGCCCTGGATGCCGTCCATCTTCGGCATCGGCATCGGCATGCTGATCGGCTTCAACAGCTCGGCGGCCATGTTCGCGGGCGGGCTGATCCAGTGGATCGTGGTGCGCTTCTACCTGCGCGGCAAGCAGGGCGAAGCGCGCGCCGACGCCCGCCGCGAGGCGGGCAACGACACCATGCTGGCCGGCGCCTCCGTCTTCGCCGCCGCGGCCATCCTCAGCATCCTCTTGGTGCTGCTCGTCACCCTCTCCGACAAGCTGGGCCTCGGCTGGCTGCACCTCGCGCACTGATGTTCTCCATGGGCTTCTCCTCCCTCTGGCTCGCGGCCTGCGCCCTCTCCCTGGGCCAGGACGCCGCCCCCGGCGTCGACCTCGAGCGCGCCTTCCCGCGCCTGCGCTTCCAGCGCCCCGTGTTCCTGTGCGGAGCGGGGGATGGCAGCGGCCGCCTCTTCGTCTGCGAGCAGGACGGCGTGATCCGCGTCTTCGACGGCCGCGACCCGCAGGCCGCGACCAGCGACGTGTTCCTGGACCTCTCCGGGCGCATCAGTCGGGCGGGCAACGAGGAGGGCCTCTTGGGCCTCGCCTTCCACCCCGACCACGCTCGGAACGGCGAGCTCTTCGTGCACTACTCCTCGTCCATCGAGGACGAGACCGGCATCGTCGCGCGCTTCCGCGTCGACCCGGACGACCCCGCGCGCGTGGACCCGGCCAGCGAAGAGCGCGTCCTGGCCCAGCCCCAGCCCTTCCGCAACCACAACGGTGGCTCGATCGCCTTCGGGCCGGACGGCTTCCTGTACATCTCCTTCGGCGATGGCGGCTCGGCGGGGGACCCCGAGGGCAACGCCCAGGACCTCTCCAGCTGGCTCGGCGCGATCCTGCGCATCGACGTCGACGCCCGCGACCCGGGCCGCGCCTATGCCATCCCCGAGGACAACCCGCTGTACGGGGGCGGCGAGGAGCTGCGCCCCGAGATCTACGCCTTCGGCCTGCGCAACGTCTGGCGCTTCAGCTTCGACCGCGAGACGGGCGAGCTGTGGGCGGCGGACGTGGGCCAGGATGCGACCGAGGAGATCGACCTGATCGAGTGGGGCGGCAACTACGGCTGGAACCGGCTCGAGGCCCGGGACACCTTCCGCAGCGAGACCGAGCTGGCCCTGTCGGACCCGATCGAGCCGGTCGCCACCTACGGTCGCGGCGACGGCATCTCGGTCACCGGGGGCTACGTCTACCGCGGCGCCCGCTACCCCGGGCTGCAGGGGGCGTACTTCTTCGGCGACTACGCCTCGGGCAACCTGTGGCGCCTGACCCGCGCCGGGAGCGGCTACGCGAGCGAGCTCGTGCGCCGCACCGGGCGCAGCATCGCCTCCTTCGGCGAGGACGATGGGGGCGAGCTGTACCTGG
>JAJFFA010000992.1 GCA_021776885.1 Planctomycetota bacterium | reverse complement strand
GACGATACCGGCGATACCGGGGACACAGGGGACACGGTCGACCCCGCCGACAACCTCTACGTGCGCGCCCTGGCCCACGGCGTGACGAACGTCGTCGGCGCCGACGAGAGCGGCCGCCCGTTCCAGATCGCCGCCACCGAGTACGCCGAGCTCGAGCGCGACGGCGACCAGTGGCGCGTGCCCCTGGCGCGGGTCGTGACCCTGGACGCCGCCGGTGACGAGCCCTTCGTGGCGACGGTGCAGGTGCTGCGCGACTTCGACTGGAACGCACGCCGTCTGGTGGCCGAGGACGGCGTGCGCATCGACGCCGAGCTGGGCACGGGCGAGGCCCTGCGCGCCTCCCTCGACGGCAGCGACCAGCTCACGCTCTACGGCGTCGAGGCGGCGCCCACCATCTTCCGCCTGTCCCCGGTCCAGGGCGAGATCGGCGGCAGGGCGACGCGCATCGAGGCCGGGGAGCTGCGCTCCCTCTCCATGCGCATCGGCGCCGAGCGCGTGCACGCGGAGGAGGCGGTCGAGATCGATCTGCGCGCCGAGGACCGCAACTATCGACTGCGTTCGCGGGTGGCCGACCTGGACGTCGAACCCCTGCCGCAGCCCGACCCCGACGCACCCGGCGCGGCGCCCGGCGGAGCGCGGCCCTTCCACCTGACGGCTCTCGACGTGTCGCGCGCCTCCCTGATCGAGGCCCAGCGCACCTCGACTCTGTCCGCGCGCCGGCTCGAGGTCGACGGGGCCCTCGCCGTCACCGGCGACGCGCCAGCCGCGGAGCAGCCGAGCAGCGCCGCGGACTCCCGCGTCGAGGCCCTCGGCGACGTGACCCTCGAGGTGACGGGGGATCTGTCGCTCTCGGGCAGCGGCGAGCGCCTGCTGCTCGCGGGCCAGGAGATCGGCCGGCTCGAGACCGACCCCGACCGCCAGGTCAGCGCGTCGGGCGGGCTGCCGTCGTCGAACCTGCCCTATCGGCTCAACGCCGACTGGATCGAGTTCGACGCCGAGACCCTGCGGGCGCCGAACGCGCGGCTCTACCTCGACGCGGTGCTGTTGCCGATGACGACGGAGGGCGCGCTGCGCGTCAGCCTGACGGAGGCCACCTGCCTCTGGCTCCTGGCGGGCCCGGACGGCGTGGTGCTCGACGGCGACGTGCACGTCGAGGCGCGCGATGCGCGTGGCCCGCCCTTGACGGTCGTCGCGGGGGGCGTGCGCCTCCTGGCACGGGCCGGGGCGGAGCTCGAGGACGCGACCTGGCCGGACTCCTTCGAGAGCCTGACCGCGACGGGCGGGATCGAGCTGCACTACGGCGTCGCCGCTGCCGGGTCGGGCAGCGGCAGCTACGCCAGCGGCGAGTTCGCCTACGTCAGCCCGACGCGCTTCGAGCTGATCGGCCAGCCGGCGTTCTTGCGCTTCGGTCCCTACGAGATCGAGTCCCCGTCGATCGAGGTCGACCTGGAGCGCTTCCTCTTCACCTCCGCGCGCGGCACGGTGCGCGGCGTGCGCCCGTCCCTCGACTGGCGCCTGGACTTCGCCTCGATCCAGCCCGTGCGCCAGGGCGACGAGACCGTGCTGGTGGTCGTCGCTCCGGTCTACGACGCGGGCGAGATGGGGGCGCGGGCGGACTGGGCGGTCTTCTGGCTGGATGCGCTCGAGTGGTCCCGGCGCGCGCGCGCGGTTCTCTGGGGCGACGGCGACCTTGGCGACGGCGCAGACACGCCTGCGGCTGTCGCCGACGAGAGCGCCACGCTGAACGACCCGCCCCTGCCCCAGCGCGACCTCCTGCCCAACCTGTTCCGCTACTCCCAGGACAACGAGATCGCGGAGCTGGTGCACGCGGTCTACCTCGAGGGCGAGGCCGAGATCACCGAGCAGGGTGTGCGCGCGGCGCGGGCCGACGCGATGCTGCTCGACTGCGTGGGCGCGTCGGCCTGGATGCAGAACGTCGAGCTGGCGCCGGTGATCGAGGTCGGCGGTCGCACCGAGCGCGTGCGCACCCGGGCCGAGGAGATCCACACCGCGGGCGACGGCACCCTGCGCGCCAACCGCGCGGCCCTGACCGTGTGCTCCCACGACGATCCGCACTACCTGGTGGAGACGGGCGACCTGACCCTCGAGCCGCGCGAGGGCGGCAGCTGGCGCATGTCGGCGCGCAAGAACGTCCTGCGCTTCGCCGGCGGCCTGCAGGTGCCCCTGCCCTCGATCGGCAGCCTGGTGCTGGACGAGGGCGGCGACGTGAAGGGCTTCGAGAACTCGACCGGCGAGCTGATCGCCTTCGACAACTTCGCCCTGGCGCGCACGGCGCGCTTCGGCGTGTCCGTCGGTACGGCGGTGCAGCGTGACCTCGACGGCGTGGGGCGCTTCCTGGGGGGCTTCGCCGGTTTCGACAAGCTCGCGGTGCGCGGACGCTGGACCTACGACGCGGCCTGGCTCAACTCGCGCGGTGCCCTGGCCGGGGTGGGGCTCGAGCTGACCGAGCGCAAGGAGCGCGAGAACGGGGCCGAGGACTTCTGGCTGAACCTCTACGCCGGTGGCGTGTACGACGAGGGCCAGGACGGCGGTCTGGTGCGCGTGAAGACCGATGACGAGCGCGAGATCCGCACCTGGTACCACGCCCGCGGCCGCTACCCGTTCACCAACGACGCGTGGCTCGACCTGGCCTTCAACACCCAGTCCGACGCAGGCGTGCAGCCGGAGTTCCAGGAGGGCGAGTTCCTCACCTACGAGCAGCGCGACAACTACCTGCACTGGCGCAGCGCGGGGGACGCGACCTACATGTCCGCCCTGGGCAGCGTGCGCCTGGACGAGTTCCGTACCGAGACCGAGCAGCTGCC
>JAJFFA010000991.1 GCA_021776885.1 Planctomycetota bacterium | reverse complement strand
GGCGCCACGGCGGCCAGGAGCCGGCGCAGGACGCGGTAGTGGGCCCAGTCCACCCGCGGCCGAATGGCGCGCACCATCGGAATGCGCGTGACCGCCACGCCCTCGGCCTCGAGGGCGGCAAGGTCGGCCACAAAGCCCGGGTCGCGCAGGGTCGAGACCGCCAGGTGCACGTCGAGCCCGGCCGCCTGCTGTCCCCGGGCGACGTCGACGATGTGTCGCCGGGTGCCGCCGATCGTGGCCTCCATGACGTGCAGGACGCGCATGCCAAGGGTGTCGCACACGAGGGCGTACGGAGCCAGGCTCAATCTAGCGTCAAATGGAGCCCGGCTCCGTACGCCCTAGTAGGCCCTAGTAGGCCCCGGTCCCCTTCACCACGGCGAAGCCGGTCAGGGCGATGATCACGAGGTCCAGCAGGAGCGACTGGTTCTCGATGTAGTAGAGGTCGTAGTCGATGTTGTCGTGGATCGCGTTCGAGCGCGCGTACGAGATCTGCCACAGCCCGGTCACCCCCGGCTTGGCGCGCAGGCGCTCGCGGTCCAGGGGCCCGTAGGTGTCGACGATGAAGGGCATCTCCGGGCGCGGACCGACGACGCTCATCTCGCCGCGCAGGACGTTCAGGAAGTTGGGCAGCTCGTCCAGGCTGTAGCGCCGCAGGAAGCGCCCCATACGCGTCACCCGCGGATCGTTGTCCGTGTCCGGCGCCAGGGCATCCCCGCAGGCGGTGGTGTGCATGGTGCGGAACTTGATCATGCGGAACGGCCGGCCGTCCTTGCCGATGCGGGTCTGGTGGAAGAAGACCGGCCCGGGCGACTCACGCTTGATCAGGATCGCGGAGATGAGGAAGAACATCGCGCCCACGGTCATCACCGTCATGGCCACCGCGATGTCCAGGCCGCGCTTGCCCATGGCCGCGAGCAGGTTGTCGCGGCGCTCGGGACGGGCGATCAGCGGGATCGAGTCGAGGTTCTCGATGCGCACCTTGTACGACATCAAGTGGAAGAAGCGCGGGACCACGTGGTAGGGCACGCCCAGGTCTTCCAGCGTGCCGACCAGCCCCATGACCTCGGCCTCGCTCTCCTCGGGCAGGGCCACGAAGACGTCGCCGATCTTGTGCCGGCCGAGGAGGTACTCGAGGTCGGTGAAGTCCCCCAGCACCCGCGAACGCTCGATCATGCGCCCCTTGTTGCGCGGGTCCTTGTCGACGAAGCCGATGAAGTTCAGCCCCAGGGTCGGCACCAGCAGGAACTTGCGCTGCAGGCGCAGGGCCGTCGGTCCGGTGCCGATGATCAGGACGTTGCGATGGCCGATGCCCCGACGGTGCAGGTTCTGGATCGCCTTGAAGGAGACGAAGCGACTCAGCATCGTCAGCAGCAAGATCAGGACGAAGGCCAGGACCAGGGTGATGCGCGAGTAGGAGAGCTCGTCGACGCCGGACAGGTCGACGGCCTTGTGCAGCGGGACGAGCCACTCGTAGATGCTGCCCTGGGCCTCCTGGGTCGTGCCACGCAGGAACACGATCAGGGCGTGGACCACGAAGAAGGCCGCGACGGAGCTCTTCGTCACGGACTTGAACTCCTCGACGTTGAGCAGGCTCTTGATCGGGCTGTACATCCCGAACCAGTGGAAGCACACCAGGCAGACCGCGGCGGTCAGGGAGAAGATCTCGCGGTAGACCCCGAGGGGCGTCGCCGTCTCGGGGGGCGCGAAGCGCTCGCGCAGCCACCACGAGAGGAGGCAAGCCAGCACGACCACGATCAGGTCGACAATGACCTGGACCGAGAGCACGAGGGGCTCGAAGTTTCGACGTACGTAGGTCCCGAGGGCAGTCATGGTGCGCAGCGGCCCGAGCACGGGTCGCTGGTGTCATGGAGTGAGCAGGCTCCTCGGGCCCTGTGGTTGGCTTCCGTTCCCGTCGTGCTGCCCCGGGAGTTGGAGCGCGGCGGGAGGTTCGGTTCAGCGGGATCGAGGACGATGCTCATCTTACCGGTTCGGGGCCTCCAGTCCGAGGTCCGGACCCGGCCGGGGTGCTGCGGGCCCAGGGCCGAGGCGCTGGAGGAGGGGTAGAACGCTATCGGCAGCCCGCCCCCCCTGGGCCGAGAGGTTCAGGCGGAACATGGCCCCTCCGCCCGCCCCAGCCAGGTCGGTGACGGCCCTCAGGGCCGCCCAGGGCACCCCCGCCGCCCGGGCCACCACCGCCACGGCGGCGGTCTCCATGTCCGCGACGGCGGCTCCCGACCAGGCGCGGGTCAGCCGCCGGCGGCGCCAGCGCGAGAGCACCGGCCGGTCCCCCGTCAGAAACCAGGCCTCCGGCCCGGGGGCCACCTCGCGCCAGGCGGCGCGCCAGCCGGCGTCGGCCTCGACCTCGCGCCCCTCGCGGACCGCGAGGTCGGTCTGCGCCGTGCGCAAGCAGTGCACGAGGGTGCCGACCGCGAGCCCGCGGGTCAGCCCGCCGCAGGTCCCGACCACCAGCAGCCCGCGGGTGTCGCCCAGGGCCAGGAGCAGGGCAGCGGCGCGCGCCGCGCGCACCTTGCCGACCCCCGCGACGGCGACCCGCACGGGCCCGTCGTCCTGGTCGAGCTCGAGCACCTCGAGCCCGCACACCCGGCGCCGGCGAACGGCCCGCTGCCCCAGGAGCCCGAGCTCCTGCGGCAAGGCACAGATCACCCCCAGCGCCGCGCGGGCGCCAGCCCCGCGGGTTTCGCGTGTCCCCTCGTTCACGGCCGACTATTGTGCCGTTCCCTTGCGAAAGTCAGCTCTCCTCTTCTTCCTGACGGGCGCGGCAGCCCTCGTCTACCAGACCGTCTGGGCGCGCTGGCTGACCCGCGTCCTGGGCAGCGACGCCGGGGGGACCGCTGTCGTCCTGGCGACTTTCATGGGTGGCATGGCCCTGGGTGCCGCCCTCTTCGGACCGCGGGTGCGCCGGAGCGCGCGGCCCGTGCGGCTCTTCGCGGGGATCGAGCTGGCCCTCGGCCTGTGGGCCGCCCTCACGCCCTGGTGGCTGACGCACCTGCCGGCCGTGGACGGGCTCGCGGCCCGGGCCCTGGCCAGCGCGGCGCTGCTGCTGGTGCCCACCGTGTTGATGGGCGTCACCTTTCCCTTGATGGGCAGGCTGACGATCGCCGGGCCCGGGGACGTGGCCCGCGAGACGGCCGGTTTCTACGCCGCCAACACCCTCGGCGCCGCGTGCGGCGCGCTCCTCGGCGCCCTGGTGTTCATGCCCCGCTTCGGCCTGACGGGCGCGGTGCTGCTCGCCGCCGGGCTGGACGTCCTGGCGGCCGCCGCCGCGCCCTGGCTGCTGCGCGCCGCGCCGCTCCCCCCACCCGCCGACGCAGGCGCCGCGCCCCAGCGCTTCCCCTGGCTGGGCGAGCCGCTCCTGGCCGCGACCCTGCTCCTGGGCGCCAGCGCCCTGGCCCTGGAGGTGCTGCTCACGCGCCTGCTCGTGTCGGTCACCGGCGCGTCGGTCTACGCCTTCGCCATCGTGCTGGCCGTGTTCCTGGGGGGCATCGCCCTGGGCAGCCACTCCCTGCGCAGCGTGCCGGCGGGCACGGAGCGCCGCGCCTTCCTGCGCGCCGCCCTGGCCGTGCCCCTGGCGGTCCTGGCCGGCCTGGCCCTGCTCGCCTGGCAGCTCGGCGAGCGCGACCTCTTCTCCGGTCTCGCCAACCGCATGCCCAGCGGCGCCAGCGTCGGGCGCCTGTGGATCGCCCACGCCTTCTTCGCCGCCCTGGCCCTCAGCGGCCCGGCCTGGGCCTTCGGCCGCGCCCTGCCGGCGGCCGTGGCGGCCGCGGCCCAGGCACGCCCCGGCGTGCCGCGCGAGTCGGTGCTCTCTGCCGTCTACGCCGCGAACACCCTCGGGGCCCTGCTCGGAGCCCTCGTCGCCGCCTTCGTGCTGCTGCCCAACCTCGGCCTGCGCGGCGCCCTGGCCGTGACCCTGTGCGTGCCCTGGCTGGCGGCCCTGCCCGCCCTGCGCGGCGCGGGGTTCCGCCCGCGCGACCTGGCCCTCCCGGGCCTGGCCCTGGTCGCCGCGGGCTACGTGCTGTGGCCGGCGCCGCGCGCCGATGCGGCGCGCCTGGTCTCCAGCGTCCACGGCGCCCACGCCAGCGTGTCGGTCGAGGAGAACGGAGCGGGCGCGGACCTCGTGCGCTCGCTGCGCGTCAACGGCAAGGTCGTCGCGACCACGGCCCCGGTCGACCTCCGGCTGCAGCGCCTGCTGGCGCAGATCCCGGCGCTGCTGCACGGCGAGGTCACGAGTGGGCTGGTCATCGGCATGGGCACGGGCATGACCGCCGGCGCGCTGCTCGACATCCCTTCCCTCGAGACCCTCGAGGTGATCGAGATCGAAGCGGAGTTGATCGAGGGTGGAGCACGCCACTTCGGCGCGTGGAACGGAGCGCTGCTCGACGACCCCCGGACGCGGGTGCACGTGGGCGACGGCCGGCATCGGCTCGCGCGCGACGCGCGGCGCTTCGACCTGATCACGGCCGACCCGATCCACCCCTGGACGCGGGGCTCGAGCGATCTCTACGCCCTCGAGCACTTCAGCGCGATCGAAGCCCACCTGACCCCGGGCGGGGTCGCCTCCCAGTGGCTGCCGCTCTACCAGCTCTCCGCCGCCGACGTGCGCACCGTGGTCGCCACCTGGTGCGCCGCCTTCGCCGAGACCTCGGCCTGGCTCTCCGCCTACGACCTGGTGCTGGTCGGAGCGCGGGCTCCCCTGCGCTCCCTCGACGAGCTGGCCCAGGGCGCGGTGCCCGAGGCCATGGCACGCTCCCTGGCCCAGGCCGGGGTGCACTCGGCGCCCGAGCTGGTGGCCCTGTGCGTCGCCGACGACGCGGCCCTGCGCGCCTTCGCCGGCGAGACGGCCGCCATGCGCGAGGACCGCCCCGTGCTCGAGTTCCGCGCGCCCCTCTCCTTCCTCGCCGGCTACTCGACCGAGGCCCTGGCCTGGGCCGGTCGGCCCGACTTCGTCGCGGCCCTGCCCGGGTCCGCCCGGCTCCCTGCGCGCCGGGCCCGGGAGGCCCTGGCACGCTTCCTCGCGGCCCTGCCCCAGGGCCTCTCCCGGGCCGCCGAGGCCTACGGTGCCGAGCTCCTGGCCCTGCCCCCGGCGGGTGCGAGCCTGCTGGAAGGCTCCCCCAAGGCGCGCGACTAGCCCGAACGCCCGCGACCGGCCCGAGCGCGCGCGACCGGCCGGATTGCCTCGCGCGCGCCGGATTCGCGCGCCCGACCCTCGCCTCCCCGTCCCCCGCCGCTATCCTCACCGGCTCACCCTCCGCGGACTGGACTCTCCACGGCCATGAAGATCGCGATCACCGGCGCCACAGGATTCATCGGGCGCTACATGGTGCAAGGCATGCTCGCCGAAGGGCACGAGGTGCGCGCCCTCGTACGCCCCGGGCGCGAGGGCGCCCTCGTGCGCCCCGACGGCAGCCCTTTCGACGCGGGTGACCAGCTCACCCATCACATCGGCGACCTGACCCAGCTCGAGACCCTCGACGGGTTCCTCGCGGACTGCCACTACCTGATCCACCTGGCCAGTGCCCACGACCACTTCACCGACGAGGTGATGCAGAAGGTGAACGTGTACGGCACCGAGGCCCTGATCGACCAGGCCAAGCGCACGGCGCACCCCGACTTCCAGTTCATCATCATCTCGTCGGCGGTCATCGGCGTGCCCGTCTACAGCTACTACCGCGACAGCAAGCGGGTGCAGGAGAAGATCGTGCGCGGCTCGGGTCTGCCCTGGGCCTCCTTCCGACCGACCCTGGTCTACGGCGTGGGCGACGTACGCCACACCGCGCCCCTGCTGCGCCGCTGCGGCGCGCAGAAGGGCACGTACTGGGTCTTCCACGAGGGTCTCTCGAAGATCAACCCGGTGCACGTCGATGACGTGATCGACGTCGTGCTGCGCTTCTTCCGCTACGAGCGCGCCAAGGACGTCGACTGCATCTACGAGATCGCCGGCCCCTACGGTGTCGCGTTCAACGACTTCGTGGACCTGACCGTCGCCGCCACCGGCGGCAAGATCAAGCGCCGCAACATCCCACGCCGCTGGGTCGAGCGCGCGATCCTGTTCAAGGGACTGTTCAAGGACGTCACCAAGGAGCGGCGCGGTGCGGGCTACTTCTCGCTGCACCACGACCACAACATCACGGCCGCCGTCGAGGAGCTGGGCTGGCACCCACGCCCC
>JAJFFA010000100.1 GCA_021776885.1 Planctomycetota bacterium | reverse complement strand
CGACGAAGGTGTAGCTGCGGTCGGGGTGGTAGGAGCCGCCGCGCGGGAAGTTCGGGTTGTGGTCGATCTGGTCGCAGGCGTGGGTCAGCATCCAGGCGCGCTGCACCTGGTTGTTCGGCGTGCCGGTGGCGCAGTTGCGGGCGAAGTCGATGTAGCCGGTGAAGCGCGCGCGCTGGAAGTCCACCACGCAGGGCGGCACCGGGCAGGGCACGTTGTTGGGCGTGAAGGACTGGGGCAAGAGGTCGCCGTTCAGGAGGTAGCGCCAGACCTGCAGCTGGTTGCCCGCGGAGTCGAACTCGACCCAGGTGCGCGAGTACTGCATGTTCAGGCCGCCGCGCCACTTGACGACGCCCGCCGCGTCCAGCATGCGCAGGCGCGCCTTCTGCGGCTTGCAGCTGACTGTGCCGGCGGTGTTGAAGATCGGGCGGCTGAAGCGCCAGTCGGCCAGGCAGTCGATCACGTTCTCGATGTCGCAATCGGTCCAGCAAATGTTCTTGGCGTCCTGCCGGAAGCGCTTCCAGCGCGGCAGGTCGGGGTTGGCCGTATCGCAGCACGGACCGCCGTCGAGGTGGTCGGGCCGACATTGGGCGTTGGCGCTGTCGGCCGTGGCAAAGAGGGCCAGGGCCAGGGCGGGGGCGGCGAGGAGGCGGGAGAATGCGGTCTTGAAGTTCAACATGGGATCGGGGTCGCGGCTTTCGTTTCAGGCCGGGCGGGCCGGCGGGCTCGTTCGCCGAGAGGTGACCCCGCTGGACCCGGGCGGACAGCCTTCTCGGATTTTCCCGGCCCGGGCCCCTGCGCCTCCGATTACGCAGCCCGAATGACCCGGGCGGGGCGCCCCGAGCTACGTTCCGCTCTCCCCGGCGCCGCCCCTGGGTGCCTCCCCGCAGCCCAACCCCGACCGCAAGCCATGACTGCCCGCAGCCTGTCCCTCGCCCGGCACATCGCCCCGCTGTTCCTCCTGCTCCCCGCCTGCGCCAGCCTCAGCGGCGGCCCGCGGGCGGTGACCGAGTACGACGCGGCCACCTTCTTCGACACGATCAGCCTCGCGGGGGCCTCCTTCTCGCCCGACGCCACGCGCCTGCTCTACACCAGCGACGAGAGCGGCGTGTTCAACGTCTACGCGCGGCCCGCCGCCGGCGGCCCGGCCACGCGCCTGACCCAGTCGGACACCGACGCCGTCTTCAGCCTGGGTTACTTCCCGGACGACGAGCGCTTCCTGTGCACCTCGGACCAGGGCGGCAACGAGCTCAACCACGTCTTCGTGCGCGAGCTGGACGGCACCCTGGTCGACCTGACTGCGGGGGAGAACCTGAAGGCGCAGTTCGTCGGCTGGCGCGCGGACGGCGCGGCCTTCTGGATCACGACCAACGAGCGCGACCCCAAGTTCTTCGACCTCTACGAGCACTCGACCGAGCCGGGCTACGCGCGCCGCCTCGTGTTCGAGAACCCCGGGGGCTACGACGTCTCGGAGGTCAGCCGCGACGGCCGCTGGGTGGCCCTGACGAAGGTCCGCAACAACGCGGACAGCGACGTCTACGTGCACGACACCCGGAACCCCACGGCCGAGCCGCTGCACGTCACGCCCCACACGGGGGACGTCTCCCACGGCGTGGTCAGCTTCACGCCCGAGAGCGACGCGCTCTACTACAGCTCCAACGAGGGCAGCGAGTTCGACCGCGTGTGGTCCTTCACGCCGTCGAGCGCCGAGCGCGAGCTGGTGGTCGCCGCCGACTGGGACGTCTCCAGCGTCTACTTCTCCTACGATGGTCGCTACCGCGTCACCGCTGTCAACGCGGACGCGCGCACCGACGTGTCCGTGATGGAGGTGGCCAGTGGCGCCGAGCTGGCCCTGCCACCCCTGCCCCGCGGCGACCTGCGCAACGTGACCTTCGCCCGGGACAGCAGCGCCATGGCGTTCTACGTCAACGGCGACACGTCGCCCTCGAACCTGTACGTGCTCGACCTGGCGGACCTGCGCCTGACGGCCCTGACCGACAGCCTGTCCCCCGAGATCGCCCGCGCCGACCTGGTCGAGTCCGAGGTCATCCGCTACCCGAGCTTCGATGGCCTGGACATCCCGGCCCTGCTCTACCGCCCACACCCGGCCTCGGCCACGCAGCCGGTGCCGGCCCTGGTCCTGGTCCACGGCGGACCGGGCGGGCAGTCGCGCACGGGCTACAACCCGATGATCCAGCACCTGGTCAACCACGGCTACGCGGTGCTGGCGGTCAACAACCGCGGCAGCTCGGGCTACGGCAAGACCTTCTTCCACCTCGACGACCAGCGCCACGGTGACGTCGACCTGGCCGACTGCATCTACGGCCGGCGCTACCTCGAGGGACTCGAGTGGGTCGACGGCGAGCGCATCGGCATCATGGGTGGCAGCTACGGCGGCTACATGGTGGCGGCGGCCCTGGCCTTCGAGCCCGAGGCCTTCGAGGTCGGGGTCGACATCTTCGGCGTGACCAACTGGCTGCGCACCCTCGAGTCGATCCCGCCCTGGTGGGAGGACTTCCGCGAGGCCCTCTACGCCGAGCTGGGCGACCCGGTGGCGGACAAGGAGCGCCTGACGGCCATCTCGCCCCTCTTCCACGCGGACAAGATCCGTCGCCCGCTGCTGGTGGTCCAGGGCGCCAACGACCCGCGCGTGCTGCAGGCCGAGAGCGACGAGATCGTCGCCGCGGTGCGCGAGAACGGCGTGCCCGTCGAGTACGTCGTGTTCGAGGACGAGGGCCACGGCTTCCGCAGCCGCGAGAACCGCATCACGGCCTCGGAGGCCTACCTGTCGTTCCTGGAGCAGTACCTGGGCGACGCGGCGCCGCGGCCCTGAGCCCGTACGTACGCTGGCCGGCTGACGGCGCACGTGCGGGCTGGCACGCCGCCACCCCCTTGCGTTAGGGTCCGCGCGCCATGGCATCGGATTCCAGCAACAAGGCGGTGGTGCTGGCCATCGTCGGCAACGCCTTCCTGACCGTCCTCAAGTTCATCACCTTCGCCCTCTCGGGCTCGGGGGCGATGCTCTCGGAGGCGATCCACTCCCTGGCGGACACGGGCAACCAGGCGCTGCTGTTCATCGGTATCCGCCGCAGCCAGGCGCCGGCGAACAGCGAGTACCACTACGGCTTCGGCGCGGAGCGCTTCTTCTACGCCCTGATGTCGGCGGTCGGCATCTTCGTCCTGGGCTGTGGCGTCACCATCTACCACGGCATCCACAGCGCCCTGGATCCGCACATGCCCGAGGTCGGCTGGCCGGTCTTCGCGGTGCTCGGCGTGTCCTTCCTGGTCGACGGCTTCGTCATGTGGAAGGCGGTCGGCGCGGTGAACGAGGTGCGCGGCGAGCGCGGCTTCTTCGAGTACCTGCGCTCCTCCAGCGACCCGACCCTGGCCGCCGTCCTGCTCGAGGACGGGGTGGCCACCTCGGGGGTGCTCGTCGCCCTGTTCGGGATCCTCGGCACTCAGTGGCTGGGCTCGCCCTGGCCCGACATCGCCGCGACGATCGTGATCGGCATCATGCTGGGCTTCGTCGCGGTCTGGCTGGGCTACAAGAACCGCGGGCTGATCCTGGGTCTGGCGATTCCGCCGGACGTCGAGCGGCACTGCATCGAGTACCTCGAGTCCTGCCCGGCGGTCGAGCGCGTGCGTCGCGTCAAGAGCCGCATCGTCGGCGCCGACAGATTCAAGTTCACGGCCGAGGTCGACTGGGACGGCAAGGTCCTGGCCGCCGGCTTCGCGGACTGGGTCGAGTCCCAGGCCGAAGAGCTGGGCACGCCCGAGGGCCGCGCGCAGTTCACGCGGGACTTCGGCGAACGCCTGACCACCGCCCTGGGGGCGGAGATCGACCGGGTCGAGGGCGAGCTGCGCAAGCTGCACCCGGAGCTGGCCTTCGTCGACCTCGAGAGCGACGCGACGCGCTGATGCGCGCCCGCTGAGGTTCAGCGCCGGCGCAGCAGGGTCAAGAAGAAGGCGCCGGCCAGGCACAGCACGATGGCGCCCCCCGGGGGCACCGGCATGTGCGCCGAGAGGGCCAGCCCCGCGATCGAGGCCGAGAGCGCGATCGCAACCGAGCCCAGGAGCCAGCCGCGCGTCGTGCGCGCCACGTTGCGCGCGGCGGCCGCCGGGACCACGGCCAGGGCCTCGATCAGGAGGGCTCCGACGATCTTGAGCGCCGCCACGGTCGCCAGGGCCAGGAGCAGGACGAAGGCGTAGTCGATCAGCGCCGAGCGCTGCCCCTGGGTCCCGGCCAGCTGTGGCGAGAGGCTGTCGAACAGGAGCTCGTTGTAGTGCCGCGCGAGGACCACCGCCGTCAGGCAGAGCACCGCGAAGAGCAGGGCCAGGTCGGTGTCCGTGACCGTCAGGAGGCTGCCGAAGAGGACCGCTTCGATGCGGTGCACGTCGAAGCGCCGGGTGCTGAAGACGAGCAGGCAGACTCCAAGGCCGAGGGTCAGGGAGAGGAACACGCCGATCAGGGTGTCCGACGAGAGGGCGCTCCGGCGCCGTACCCAGACCAGGCCCAGGGCCAGGAGAGCGACGAAGCCGAACATGCCGCCGTAGGGCGCCGAGAGCGGCTCGCCCAGGGCCAGGCCGAGGGTCAAGCCGGTGATCGCGGCGTGCCCCAGGGTGGCCGACAGGAACGCCAGCCGGCGGGTCACCACGATGTGCGACAGGGTGCCGAAGAGCGGGGCGGCCAGCAGCACGGCCAGCAGGCCGCGCACGAAGAACGGATAGCCGAAGACCTCGGGCAGGGCGCCGGATTCGGCCCACGCGGCGAGGGTGTCGTAGAAGCCGCTCACCGACCGAGCCTCGTCGAGCTGGCGCCCAGGCGCGCGGCGATGGCCGGGTCGTGGGACACGAGCAGGGTCGTCGTTCCCGCGCCGCGCAGGTCCCGCAGGCGCGCCTCGAGCAGGGCCTCGCCCGCGGCGTCGAGGCCCGCGGCCGGCTCGTCGAGGAGCAGCAGCTCGGGCGCGGGATCGCAGGCGTGGGCCAGGAGCAGCCGCCGGCGCTCACCGCCCGAGAGGCCCGCGAGGGGGGCGTTGCCGCGCCCGCCGAGCCCCACGCCCTCGAGCAGCGCGTCGACCCGCGCGCGGGTCGCGCGGCTCAGGCCGAAGCACACGGGTCGGCGCTGCCGCGGCAGGGCCAGGAGCTCCGCCGCCGTCAGCGGGGCCGCTTCGGGGGCCAGGAAGTCCTGGGGCACATAGCCGATCGTGGCTGCGCCGCGCCAGTGCAGCAGCACCTCGCCCGCGAAGGGCAGCGCGCCCCGTAGCACCGCGAGTAGCGTGCTCTTGCCCGCGCCGTTGGCCCCGCTCAGGACGTGGATCGCGCCGCGTTCGAGCTCGAGGTCGAAGCCTTCGAAGACGTGCTCGGCGCCGCGTCGCACGTCCAGGCCGCGGACCTCGATCAGGGCGGAGCCGCTCAACGCGGCGTCTCGCCGTCCGGGTCACGATTCGGGTCACGATTCGGGTCACGCACGAGGGCCCGCTCGAGGATCTCGATGTTGCGGCGCATCTCGTCCTCGAAGCGCGCGGGGGTGTAGGCACCGGTGGCGACGTGGGACAGCACGTACACGCGCCCACCGGCCTGTTCCAGGACCCGCGTCAGGTCGGCGGGGAAGCGCTCCTCGCTGAAGACGACGCTCAGCCCCTCGCGCCGCATGGAGGCGACCACGCCGCTCAGCTCCTGGACCGAGGGCACGAGGCCGTGGGCCGGCTCGACCACGAAGGCCACCTCGAGCCCCAGCTCCTGCATCAGGTAGCCG
>JAJFFA010000990.1 GCA_021776885.1 Planctomycetota bacterium | reverse complement strand
TGGTGGGGGGCTCGTCCGGCGGAATCGAGTGGCAGCAGCACCTCGCGCGCCTCCTGGCCTCGCGTGGTTACTGCGCCCTCGGTCTCGGGTACTTCGGGCTGCCCGACCTGCCCGAGCACCTCGAGGAGATTCCCCTCGAGTACTTCGGCCGGGCCCTCGCCTGGCTGCGTGAGCAACCGGAGGTGGACGCAGGGCAGATCGCGGTGTGCGGGGTCTCCAAGGGTGGCGAGCTCGCGCTCCTGCTCGGCGCGACCTTCCCCGAGCTCGGCGCTGTGGTCGCCTACGTTCCCTCGTCAGTTGTCTTTCAGAGCATCCACCCGACCTGGCGCCCCACGTCATCCTGGAGCCTGCAAGGTCGCCCCCTGCCCTTCGTCCCCTACGATCCGGTGAGCGCGACCTCGGGGGCCGACATCCTCGAGATCTACAGGGCCAGCCTGACGGCCGACGAAGCCGTCGTTCAGGCGGCGATCGCCGTCGAGCAGACGCGGGGGCCGGTGCTCTTGATCTCTGGCGGAGACGACGACATCTGGCCCTCGAGCGAGATGTCCATCCAGGTCGAGCGGCGTCTGTCCGAGCACGGCTTCTCGCACGCGGTCGAGCATCTGGCCTTCCCCTCGGCCGGGCACTCTATCGCGAGTCCGACGGTCGTGGCGACGGAGCGCTGGGTTCGCAACGGAGGCAGCGCGAAGGCCAATGCGCATGCGAGCCTCGAGGCCTGGGAGCACATGCTGCTCTTCCTGGAGCGAACGTTCGTGCCTGAGTGAGGCACGTCAGCCACCAGACGACCGGACTGCTGCGGGTGAATCGCCAGCAAGTTGGGGACTACAGCTTCGAGCGGCCGTGAGAAGTAGCGGGCCCGCTGCCCCTCAGGAGCAGAACGGGACCGCCAGGCCGTCGGAGGCGTTGAAGCCGGAGCCGCCTGCGGCGGCGTCCCGGTACCAGAGCTGGAAGTTCCAGTTCGAGCCCGCTTCGATGCGACCGGCTCCTGCGTCGGCGGGCTGGGCGTTGAGGTCGAGCGGCCGCGCGAAGTGGCCGGCGGCGTCCGCCTGCACGGGGGGCAGGAGGCGGAAGGTGCTGCCGCCGACGCAACGCAGTCCCTCACCGAAGGGCAGCTGCACGCGGGTCGATCCGTAGAAGAAGAGCCCGGTACCCTGCGGAATGCCGCCCGAGGCCTCGAGCACGAGGTCGTTGGCGGCGACCGACGCCGTGCCGCTCGAACTCATGTTCGCCCCTGCCCCGACCGAGTTGGCCGCGGCGAGGCAATACGTCTCGCGCGCACGCGTCTCGGCGAACACGCGCGCGACGACGATATCGGACCCGAACGTGTTGCCGGCGGAACCACCGACGAGGATGCCGTCAGCACTGAGCGCCAGCCCGCGAGCCTCGTCGGGGTCGCGCGCCGGCACGTCCAGCCGCACTCGGCCTCCCGAGCCGAAGCTCGGGTCCAGCTCTCCGCTCGGCAGCACGCGCAGCAGCGCCATGACGTCGGGCGTTCGTACGCGTCCCGCGAGCAGCATGCGGCCCTCTGGATCGACCGCCACGCTCTCGGCGAAGGCGCTGCTGCCCGCGGTCTCCGGGTACCTGCGCAGGCCACCGGTCCCGAAGCTCGGGTCCGGCGCTCCGTCGGCGCTGGTGCGCGCCGCGCCGAAAGCGAAGCGATCGCCGCTGAGCCCCGAGCTGCCCGAGGCCACCAGGCGGCCGTCCGGGAGCTGGGCCAGGTCGGTGAGCTGGTCGAACCAGGGGCCGGCGTTCAGCAGGCGCCGGCCAGCGCTGCCGAAGCTCGTGTCGAGCTGGCCGTCCGGACCGAAGCCAGCGAGCAGGTAGTCGTAGGGATGGAAGTGGGCGCCGCCGCTCACGCTCGATCCGCCGGCCACGACCAGCCGTCCACCGGGCTGGACCAGGACAGCGAACGATGCGTCGTCGCGACCGTTGCCGAAGTCTGCGGTCGTCACGCCGCTCGTGCCAAAGCCCGGATCGAGAGCGCCGTCCGCGAGGAGCCGCGCGACCAGGGTGTTCTGGTTGCCTTCCACGCTCCAGCCGACCACCACGATGCGGCCGTCGTCCTGGAGCGCGACGTCCTCCGCGACGGCATCGAAGGCGAGCGACATCTCGATCTGAATGCCGCCCTGCCCGAAGCTCGGGTCGAGGTCGCCACCCTCGAGCAGTCGCAGCGTTACGAGGCGACGGTGGGGGCTGACGAAGCCCTGTCCGCACAGCACCAGACGACCGTCGGGCTGCAGCGCGATTCCACGCAGCCCTTGGGTGTTCACGCCGGGTAGGTCGATCGTCACGACGCCGCCCTGCCCGAAGCCCGCGTCGAGGCTGCCGTCCGCCTCGAAGCGCACCACCACGAAGCCGCCGGCGTGGGTCGTGGTGCCGACGCAGACGATCCGTCCGTCGGGCTGCACGGCGAGGTCGTTCCCGAAGTCGCCCACGCCGGACAAGGCGGAGGAGGCGAAGCCGCTGGCGCCGAAAGCTGCGTCGAGCTCGCCGGCGACGGTGCCCTCGGCGGCGAGACTCGTAGGGAGAAGCGTGAAGGAAGCGAGGACGAGCGGGGCGAGTCTCTGCATGGCTGCGCCTCGGAGCCAGGGAGTTCGGGACGGCCGGGCCATCCACACTAGCACGCGCGCACCTGCGCGCAGGCAGGCGGAGCAGCTTTCGATCACGCTCCCTCGGATCGGACGACTCCGATCCACGCACCCCTGGGCGCGTCCCAATGGAAGCTCGCCTGTACCGACTCGAAGGCGGCGACGACGCCGGACTGGATCTCCTCCTGACTGAAAGCGGAGTTCTTCTCCGCCTGCCGCATCCCGGTGCTCGTCAGCTCGCGTGCGATCTTGCCCGCCGTTCCCTTGCCGAGCGTATCGGCCACAGCTCGGGAGGCGGTCTTGCGCAGGCCTGCCCAGAGGTTCTTCTTGACCGTGCGCGCCGCCTGGCTCTGGAACGAGTCGAGGCGCCGCAGCGGACCCGAGCTCGTGACCTCGATGCCGGTCTCGGGGCACAGAAAGGTGACGTTGACCGAATTGCCCCGGACGTCCTGGGCGCTGACGAGAGATTGAATGGTGGAGTAGTCGGTGGCTTGCATGGGTCGACACGTGCCGCGCAGCGGCGTTGGGGGTGGAGTGGATCGAGCGGGCGAGGGATCACGCCCGCCGTGGGGGAGCGCGCCAGCTGGCGGCTCTACATCCCTCCCCGTGCAGGCTCGCCGCGCCGGCCGCCAGCTTTCTCGAGAATCTGGCGTGCTGTTCCTCGACGCCCTTGGCCCTCGGTCTGGCTCCGGGGAGCTCGGGCCACAGCCTGCACCAGGGGGCTCGGGAACGAGAAGATCGCGCCTGCGACCGGCGGCAGAAGGGTGCGGCCTCGAGTCGCGGGTATAGTCACCCGCGTGATGTCGGACTTCGATTCTCTCCCGCTCTCGCCCGCGCTGCTTGCGGTGGTCGCAGAGCTCGGATACGAGCGCCCGACGCCGATTCAGTCGGCCAGCATCCCCGTGCTTCTCGCCGGCCGGGATCTGATCGGGCAATCCAAGACGGGGAGCGGGAAGACCGCAGCCTACGCGCTGCCGATCCTGCAACGGCTCGACCTCGAGCGGCGTGTCGTGACGGCGCTCGTGATCTGTCCAACCCGTGAGTTGACGGCTCAGATCGCGCGCGAGTTTCGACAGCTCGGGCGCCGGCACGCCGGATTGACGGTGGTGGAACTGGTCGGTGGTCAGCCCGGCCGGCCCCAGGCAGACGCGTTGCGGCGCGGTGCGCACGTGGCCGTCGGCACACCGGGACGGCTGCTCGACCACCTGCAGAACGCCGCCCTCGAGACGGACGGAATCACGACCCTGGTGCTCGATGAGGCCGACCGCATGCTCGACATGGGGTTCGGCCAGGACGTGTCGAGGATTGTGAGTGACCTCCCGGCCACGCGGCAGACGGCGCTGTTCTCGGCCACGTTCCCCGAGTCGATCGCCGTGCTGAGCGAGTCGTACCAGCAGGACGCAGTGCGCGTGAAGATCGACGAGCCCGAGGGGGAGCGCCCAGAAATCCGGCAGTTGCGCATGACGATCGATCCGCAGGATCGGTTCCACGCGCTGTGCTGGCTGCTCGATCAATATCCGCACGAGTCCGCGCTCCTCTTCTGCAACTTCAAGGCGACGGTCACCGAGTTGACGCACGCGCTCACCAGCGCCGGGGTCAGCGTGGGGCGCCTCGATGGAGACCTCGAACAGTTCCATCGCGACCAGGTCCTGGCGCGCTTTCGCAACGGAAGCGTCCGCTTGCTGGTCGCGACCGATGTCGCTGGCCGTGGCATCGATATCCACGGCCTCGATCTCGTCATCAACTACGAGCTCCCGCAGCAAGCGGAGACCTACGTGCACCGCATCGGTCGAACCGGGCGGGCCGGCAAGAGCGGAGTCGCGATCTCGCTGACGACGAGCGCTCAGGACGCGCAGATGCGCGCCGTCGAAGCCCTGACGGGCGCAGCGCTCGAGGAGGTTCCGCGTCCCGGGCGCGGCCAGCCGCGTCTCGACGTGCTCCTGCGTTCCCTCGCTCAGCACGCGAAGATGCAGACGATCCTGGTCTCCGGTGGACGCAAGGACAAGGTCCGCGCGGGTGACATCCTGGGGGCCCTGACCGGTGCGGCGGGCGGCCTCGAAGCGCGCCAGATCGGCAAGATCGAAGTCCAGGATCGTCTGTCGTACGTAGCGGTCGACAAGAGCCTGAGCCAGGTCGCCGTCGAGGGCCTGAACCGCGGCCGGATCAAGGGCAAGCGCTTTCGCGCCACGCTCGTCGATGGTCCTGGCGAACGCGACGAGAAGCCCTCGCGCCCACGCC
>JAJFFA010000989.1 GCA_021776885.1 Planctomycetota bacterium | reverse complement strand
GCTCGCTCGCGGGCGCGGCGAGGAGGCAGGACCCGGCCAGGAGCGAGGGGACGAGCAGCAGGGCAATGGGGCGTCTCATGCTGCGCACCCTAAGGCCTGCCCCCGGCCCCGGTCGACCCGCTAGCGCGGCGGCGGTCGCGCCTCGACGAAGACCTCCGCCACGCCGCGCTCCTCGAGGGTCACCAGCTGCTGCGCGAGGAACCCTGCGCTGTCCCAGACCGCGAGCTCGTAGTCCCCGGCGGGCAGGTTGCCGACGGACTCGAGGGTCTCGAGCCCCTCGATGGGGCGCAACCCCTGGCCGCTACGGGCGATCGAGTCCGGCTCCTCGAAGCGGATCGTGCCGGAGTAGCCCAGGGCGCGGAGCTCCCTGGACGTGGCCGGGTCGGCGGCGCGGAGCTGGTACTGCGGCGGACCGAGGGTGCGGCCCAGGAACATGCGCAGCCGTCCGCCTTGTTCGAGGAGCAGGTTCACGGACGCCTGGCCCTCGCGCAGGTCGGCGTTGAAGCGCTCGTCCCGGGTGAACTCGAGCTCGTGGGCCGGGCGCGCGACGCAGGTCAGCCTGGCCCGCGGCAGGCCCTCCAGTGTGTAGGTCTCGCCGCGTCGCTCGACGACCTGGAACGCGTAGAGGTCCATGTCCTCGGTCTTCCAGTCCACGCGCAGCCGTGCGGGGCCCTGCTGCCCGCGGGTCTGCAAGGTCAGGCGCGCGTCGCCGGTTTGGCCGGCGTCGAGCTGAATCGGCTTCAAGATCGTCTGCGCGCCCGCGGGGGCCTCGAGCTTCGATTCGTGCAGGGCGAAGCCCTCGAGACTGACCTGGACCGTCAGGGACCCGCCCGACGGAACGACGAGGGTGGCGATGCCCTCCGCGTCCGTCAGCTTGCCGTGCCGATCGCCGCTGGTGGTGACCTTGGCGCCGGCCAGGGGGCGCTTCTCGGACTCGACGAGGAAGCGCACGATCGCCACGTCCGCGATCAGGCGTACGCCCACCGCCGGAGCCTCGTAGAAGCGCCCGGGGCCCTCGCTGCCCAGCTTGCCGGCGCGGGCGTTGAGGCGCTGGTAGCCGGGCAGCAGGCCCTCGATCAGGAACTGACCGTCCGCGTCTACGTCCACCTCGACCCGCGGCCGCATGAAGCCCGCGGACGACCAGACCAGGTCGAGCCAGCGCTGGGGCTGCTTGTTGTATCGACTCTGGCGCGGATCGGTGCTGGTGGCCGAGACCGTCCAGCCCGCGCTCTCCAGTTCGCCGGGCAGGACCAGGCTGCCGAGCAGGGGGGCGCCCGTGTCGAGCTCGATCGGGTCGAGCTCGACGTCGCCCGTCAGGTCGAGCCAGACCGTGGTCGGAGCCAGCCCATCGCCGCTGGCGACGAGGACGTGGGGGCCGGGGTTGGCCGCACGCAGACGCAGGCGGCCGCCGCTGAAGGTGCGGCTGTCCTCCGGCGCGCTGCGCGGTGTGTCGCTGCTGGAGAGGGGGAAGAGGGCCACGCTCAGGGACGGGCCCGGGCTGCGCACCACGCAGTCGACCACGGCGGCAGGCGGCCGCGGGTGCAGGGTCACCTCCGCCGCCAGGCCCTCCTTCCAGTGGATGCGAAAGCGCCGGGCACTCAACGGGCCGTCGACCGTGGGCAGGTAGTCCGGGTGGTCGACGCGCACCGCGAACTCGGCCTCGAGGTCCGTGTCCGCCAGCAGGGCGCTGACGTCGAGCTGGAACGTGCCGTCGAAGAGGGTCGTCGTCGCGGCCCGCGGCAGATCACGCGCGGCTCCACCCAGGACGGGCCCCGACGCGATCAGGCTGCGCCCGACGAGGAGGTCACGCCAGCCGTCGGGGAGGCGCAGCACCTCGACCGTGGCGTCCTTGCCCGAGGTCAGGTCGATCCCCTCCAGGCGGCCGAGGAGGTAGCGCCGCGGGACGCTCTCCTCGATCACGGGCTGTGGCTCGGGCTCGGCCTCGAGCTCGGGGCTGACCGTAGCCGAGCCGACGGCGACCGGCGCCGACGGCGGGGAAACGGGGCGCACCAGCTCGGCGTCGGCCACAGCCCGGAAGCCGGGCACGGAGACGGGCTCGAGGGTCAGGGGCTCCGGGGCCTCGCCCGCGTCCACGGCGCTCAAGGCCAGCCAGGACGAGGCGCCGACGACGGTCAGGCCCGCGGCCAGGAACAGGCTACGCATGGAGAGGAAGGCACCCGCGCCCAGGGCCGCCGCAGCGCCACTCTTGGCGTGGGCCCGCGCCGCGGCGACCACCTCCGTGCGCACGGCGGCGAGGCCGCGGGAAGGTGTCACGGCTGCCGCGGTACCCAGGGCGAAGCTCGGCGGCAGGGCCTTGCGCAGCAGCTCGAGCCCGCGGTGCACCTGGACGCGTACGGTCCCCGGAGCGCGACCGATGCGGCGCGCGATGTCGCCCGGACGCTCGCCGCCGGTCAGGTAGGGCAGGAGAACCTCGCGGTAGGTCGCAGGCAAGAGCTCGAGGGCGGCGTCGAGGGCAGCCATCAGCTCACCCTGGGCGCTCTCGCGCTCGGGGCTCTCGGGCTCGCGCACGGGCAGGCGCTCGGGGGCTGGGCTGCGCGCCTCGCGGCGGCGCTGGGTGCGCACGCGGTGGGTCAGGATGCCCATCAGCCAGGG
>JAJFFA010000988.1 GCA_021776885.1 Planctomycetota bacterium | reverse complement strand
TGCCCCGTCCGCCGGCAGCGCTTCCTGGTACGCCGCGCCTCGACACCCTCGTCGACGACGAGCTCGAGCTCTTGCCCGCCGAGCCCGAGGGGCGCCAGCGTTGAGCCTCCTGCCGTTCCTCTACCAGGCGCTACCCCTCGTCGAGGGAGCCGCCGAGGCGGGCGCCGAAGGGCGCCTCTCGACCGCCGTCGAGATCGCCGTCCTGCTGACGGTCCTCTCGGTCCTGCCGGCGGTCCTGATCACGATCACGAGCTTCACGCGCATCGTGAACGTCCTTTCCGTCGTGCGCCGAGCGCTCTCGGTCAACGAGCTGCCGCCCAACCCGGTGCTGATCGGGCTGGCGCTGTTTCTCACCCTGTTCGTGATGGCGCCCGTGGCCGAGCGCATTCACGTCGAGGCCTGGCAACCCTACGACGAGGGCAGCTTCAGCGCGGCCCAGGCGGGCGAGGTGGCCTGGGGCGAGCTGCGCGGCTTCCTGATCGCGAACACGCGTACGAGCGAGCTGGACCTGTTCACTCGCCTGGCTGGAATCGAGGGTCCGCCCGAGACCCAGGCCGAGTCGCCCTCTCGCCACCTGCCCCTGAAGGTGGTCGTGCCTGCCTTCGTGCTGAGCGAGCTCAAGACGTCGTTCCAGATGGGCTTCCTCCTGTTCCTGCCCTTCCTGGTCATCGACCTGGTCATCTCGTCGGTGCTGCTGTCCATGGGCATGTTCATGCTGCCGCCGGTGATGATCTCGACACCGTTCAAGATCCTGGTGTTCGTCCTCGTCGATGGCTGGCACATGATCGCCGAGTCCGTCGTGACCTCCTTCGTGCAGACCTGATGGACCCGATGGAACTGGATCTGCGCGTCCTCGACCTGGCGCGCGAGCTGCTGGTCACGACGCTCCTGATCGCAGCCCCCGTGCTCGTCGTCGGCCTGGTCGTCGGCGTCCTCGTCAGCCTGTTCCAGGCGCTGACGTCGGTCCAGGAGCAGACCATGAGCCTGGTGCCCAAGATGCTCGCGGTGATGGCCGTCTCGCTGCTCTTGCTGGCCCCGGCGCTGGAGCTCCTGAGCGAGTTCACGCGACGCATGTTCAACGAGCTGCTGGTCTTCGGACTGTCCTAGCGCCTCTTCAACGAGCCCTCCGCCGTGCCCTTCGCCTTCCCCGCCCCCGGCTCCCTCGAGGCCTTCGGCCTGTACCTGGTGCGCTCCAGCGCCCTGATCCTGGCCACGCCCCTGTTCGGGATGGGGACCTCGTTCTCCGGTTACAAGGTGGCCCTGATCGCGGCCCTGGCGTACCTGTCGTACAGCGTCTCGGGCGTGCCCCTGGCCGCGGACCTGTCGCCGCTGCACTACGGCCTGTTCCTCTTGCGCGAGGTCGTCATCGGGCTGGCCCTGGCCTTCTCCCTGCACTGCGTGCTGCTCGCCGTGAAGGTCGGAGCCGAGCTGATCGGCCACGAGATGGCCTTCACCATGTCCAGCGTGGTCGATCCCGCGACGGGCACCAGCATCAGCACGATCTCGCAGTTCTACGAGCTCCTGTTCTTCCTGGCCATGCTCTCGGTCGGCGGCCATCACTGGATCCTGCGCGCCCTGGCGGAGTCCTACGAGCGCGCGCCCGTGGGGGCGATCACCCTCGAGGGCGGAGTGGCCAGCGCGGCCCTGAGCGCCGTGGCCGAGCTCTTCGCGGCGGGGCTGACTTTCGTCGCGCCTGTGCTCGTGCTGCTGGCCATCGTCACGGCCCTGATTGGCCTGCTGGCGCGCGCGGTGCCGCAGCTCAACATGATGGAGTTCGGCTTCAATCTCAGGATCCTCGGTGGTCTGTGCGGGATGCTGCTCTTCGCGCCGATGCTCGAGCCGGCCCTGGGTTCGCTGCTCGATCAATTGATGCTCGGCCTGGAGGCCGGGCTCGATGCCCTGGGAGCTCAGAAGTAGATGTCCGAGACTCCCAAGGACGAACGCACCGAGGGCGCAACCTCACGCAAGCGGCGCGAGGCGCGCGAGAAGGGGCAAGTTCCCTCTTCGACCGAGGTCAACACCGCGCTGCTCCTGGTGGGCTTCGGCATCGCCCTGGCCCTGGGCGGTGGGGCCCTGGCCGACACCTCTGTCAGGGGCCTGAGTGCAGGCCTCGAGTCGATCCGGCGCGCCGGCCCGGGCGGCGATGCGGGGCTACGCGATCTGGTCACGATCGACGTGGCCCTGGCCGTGGCGCTCCTGCGCGGAGCGCTGATGGCCTTCGCCCCCGCGGCGTTGATGCTGATCCTGCCCGTCGCCGCGGCGGTGACCCTCGCGGCCTACGCCCAGGTCGGCTTCCAGGTCGCGCCCCAGGCGGTGGGCTTCGACCCCAACAAGATCAATCCGGTCAAGGGCTTCGGACGCCTGTTCAGCCTGCGCTCCGTCATGCGCACGGTTCTGGCCAGCGGCAAGATCACCCTCTTGGTGGTGGTGATGGCGATCATGTCTGCCCTGCGCATGCATGAGATCGGACTGCTGTCGGCGCTCGAGCTGGGGCCTGCACTGCTCGGGTCGGGACGCATCGTGGCCGAGGTCGTGGCCGCAGGCGTGGTCGCGATCCTGATCCTGGCCGTGCTCGACCTGGCCTACCAGCGCTACCAGCACGAGGTCGATCTGCGCATGAGCAAGAAGGAGGTGCGCGAGGAGAACCGCGACACCGAGGGTGACCCGCAGGTCAAGGCGCGCATCCGCTCGGCGCAGCTCGAGATGGCCGGCAAGCGCATGATGTCCGAGGTGCCCGAGGCGTCCGTGGTGATCACCAACCCGACGCACTTCGCCGTCGCCCTGTTCTACGACAAGGACGACCCGATCATGGGAGCGCCGCGAGTGGTGGCCAAGGGCGCCGATCACGTCGCCCTCGCCATCCGCGAGCTGGCCAGGAGCGAGGGCGTGCCCCTGGTGGAGGATCCGCCCCTGGCCCGCGCCCTGTACGCCGGCGCCGAGGTCGGGGAGCTGGTACCGCGCGAGCTCTTCGCTGCTGTGGCCAGTGTGCTGGCCTATGTCTACGGGCTCGACGCCAGGAAGGGAGCAGGCGCCCCGGCGCTGAGCTGATCCATGGCTGAAGCGAAGCGCGAAGGACTGCTGCGGCGCTCGTCCGATTGGCTCCTGGGGCTGGGCGTCCTGGGCCTCCTGGTGACGCTGATCACGCCGATGCCGGCGCCGCTCCTGGACCTGCTCCTGGCGCTGAACATCACCGGCGGGATCCTGATCCTGATGGTGACCCTGTCGGCGCGGGAGTCCACGGAGCTCTCCACCTTCCCGACGATCCTGCTCTTCAGCACGCTCTTCCGCCTCGGGCTCAACGTCGCCAGCACGCGGCGCATCTTGACGGGTGGCGACGCGGGGCAAGTCATCACTGCCTTCGGCAACTACGTCGGTGGCAACAACCTGGCGGTCGGGATGACCGTCTTCCTGATCCTGATCATCATCCAGTTCGTGGTGATCACCAAGGGCTCGGGGCGCATCTCGGAGGTCGCCGCACGCTTCGTGCTGGACGCCATGCCGGGCAAGCAGATGGCGATCGACGCCGACCTGAATGCCGGCCTGATCGACGCGGACCAGGCCAAGTCGCGGCGCGCCGCGATCTCGACCGAGGCCGAGTTCTACGGTGCGATGGACGGCGCCTCGAAGTTCGTGCGCGGGGACGCCATCGCCGGCCTGATCATCACGGCGCTCAACCTGCTGGGCGGGATCACGATCGCCAGCATGTCCGGCATGTCGATCAGCGACGCCGCGGACCACTACTCCAAGCTGACCATCGGTGACGGCCTGGTGTCCCAGATCCCGGCGCTCTTCATCTCGACCGCCGCCGGCGTCCTGGTGACCAAGGAGACGAGCAGCTCGAGCCTGGGGCAGACCCTGTTCGCCCAGGTCGGCGGGCGCCCCAAGGCGACGCTGATCGCGTCCGGCATGATGTTCGCCATCGGCCTGCTGCCGGGCATGCCCAAGCTGCCCTTCTTCGTCCTGGCCACGGTGCTGCTCGTGCTCTGGCGCACGAGCCGTGACGCCGAGCGCGAGGCCGAGGTCGCGACCCAGGACGAGGTCGAGGAGGCGCAGAAGTCCGCCAAGGCCCAGGAGGCCGCCGCGCGACCCGATGGCGAGGAGGCGCTCGAGCTCCTGGCCGTCGACCGTGTCGCGCTCGAGATCGGCTATCGACTGATCCCCTTGATCCAGGACAAGGGGGGTGGCGGCATCCTCGATCACATCTCGCAGCTGCGTCGGCGCTTCGCCCTGAACGAGGGCCTGGTGCTCCCAGCCGTGCGCATCAAGGACAGCATCAAGCTGGCGCCCAATGCCTACCGCGTGCTGATCGGCGGCCTGGAGGTGACCCAGGGCGAGATCGAGCCGGGCGAGTTCCTGGCCATGGACCCCGGAACGGCCACGGGCAAGGTGCGCGGGCGCGAGACGACCGACCCGGCGTTCGGTCTGCCCGCCTGGTGGGTCGACGAGACCGTGCGCGACGAGGCGGAGCTCTACGGCTACACCGTGATCGACCCGACCAGCGTGCTCGTCACCCATCTGTCGGAGACCCTGCGCCGCTCCCTGCCCGAGCTGATCACCCGCGACGACATCAAGTCTCTGATCGAGAACGCGAAGAAGCTCTCGCCGGCCGTGGTCGAAGAGCTGGTGCCGGACAAGATGGGGCTCGGCGAGATCCAGAAGGTCGTGCGCAACCTGCTCAGCGAGGGCGTGTCCGTGCGCAACATGCCGGCCGTGCTCGAGGTGCTGGCGGACAACGCCGCCAAGACCCGCGACCCGGACGCCCTGACAGAGCTCGTGCGGCAGCGCCTCGGGCGCGCGATCTGCGACGCCCACTCGAACAAGGAAGGCGTGCTGCATGCGATCACCCTGGACCCCTCGATCGAGGGCCGCCTGGCGGCCGCGGTGGGGGCCACGGGGGGCGACAGCGAGGCCGGGCCGGTGGGTCCTGCGTGGCTGTCCGAACTGATGGAACGTGTCGGTGCGCAGATCGCGCAGGCGACCCAGGGGGGGAAGGACACCGTCCTTCTGGTGCGCTCGAACGTGCGCCGCTTCCTGTCCGAGCTGGTGCGCGCGTCACTGCCCAAGGTGAGCGTGCTCTCCTACAACGAAGTGGTTCCCGCGAAGGTCGTGGAGACCGTGGCCATCGTGCGGATGGAGGACTGAAGTGACACAGATCCGAGAAGTCGAAGGAAAGAGCCTGCGTGAGGCGCTCGAGCGCGCGCGCCAGTCGTTCGGGCTGGGCGCCGTGGTGATCGATCAACGCCGTGGCAAGGGCGGAGTGCGCCTGGCCGTCTCACCCGACGTGCCGCGCAGCCTGCAGGCTCTGGAAGAGCTGCGCGGCGAGGCGCGCGCACTGTTCGACCCCCTGGCGGCCGCCGCGCCGGCTCCTGCCGAGCGGCGCGAGGGCGCTTCCGCGCCAGGACCCGAGGTGCAGCGCGCCGCGGCGCTCGAGGCGACGCCCCGCACCCGCGGGCGCGACCCTGGTGCCGACGTGGAGCGGCGCCTGGTCGCGACGGGGGTCACGACGGAGCTTGCGGCCAGGATCGTCGACGCGGTTCGCAGCGAGGCCCAGGTGGGCACGTCGGTGCACCCCCTCGACCGCGCAGCCCAGGAGATCGGCCGTCTGTTCCCGGTGGCCCAGGCGCGGCGCCCGAAGGGGACCGCGGTGCTGGCCCTCGTGGGGCGCTCCGGCGAAGGCAAGACGACGACGGCCCTGGCCCTGGCGACGCTCTTCGTGCGCGCCGGTCGGCGGGTACAGTTCGCACGCCTGCGCGGGCCGCTGGTCCACGAGGACGCTGAAGTTCAGCGGCAGATCGAGGGTCTGGGTCTGCGCTGCATCGAGGTGCGTGACGCGGCCGAGCTGGCTGCGGGCATCGCCCTCGAGGCCCCCGAGATCTTGATCCTGGACACCAGTGGACGTCCGGAGCGCGACGTCGACCAGGTGCGCCGATTGGCGGAACGCCTGGCGCAGGTCGCCCCCGAGGCGCGCATCGACAGCCACGTGGTCCTGGCCGCAACCCGCAGCCGGGTCTCGCAAGAGGAGGTGCTCGCGTCCTTCGCCGGCCTCGAGCCCGACGGCGTCGTCCTGACGAAGCTCGACGAGACGCGTGTCCCGGCACCCGCGCTCGAGACCGTGCGGGACGCGGGCGTGCCGATCTCGTTCCTGTGCGCAGGACCCGACCCCGCGCGCGACCTGCGCCGCGCCGGGCCCGAGCCCTTCGCCGATCTCCTGCTGCGCGGGAGGCTCGCATGAACTCCCTCGCGCAGCAGCTCCAGGGGCGGGACGCCGAGCGCCGCGCCGAGGTGGCGCCCTTCGTGCTCGTCTCGGGCGGCAAGGGCGGCGTCGGCAAGACGACCCTGGCCGCGAACCTGGCCATCGACATGGCCCGCGGCGGGCGCCGTGTGCTGCTGGTCGACCTGGACCTCGGGCTCGCCGACGTGGGGGTCTTGCTCGATCTGAGTGCCGGTGCCCACGTCGAGGACGCCCTCGATGGCATCGTCCCCTTCGCGGATTGCGTCGCCCGTGGACCGCACGGGCTCGACGTGTTGCCAGCCAGCTCCGGCAGCGAGGCCATGGCAGCCCTGGACTCCGAGCGCCGGGCGAAGCTGCTCGCGGGGCTGGCGCTCTTGTCCTGCAACTACGACGTCGTGATCGGAGACGGGGCGGCCGGGATCGGACCGGATGCTCTGGCCTTCGCGGCGGCCGCCGACCATGTACTGGTGGTCACCACTCCGGAGATGCCAGCGCTCACCGACGCCTATGGACTGTTCAAGGCGCTCGACGGATACGGAGCTCGAACAGGCACGGAGATTCCGACTCCCGAGGTGGTGGTCAACCTGGCAGCGGGTGTCGAGGAGGGTCGCGCCATCGCGGCGCGCCTGCGCTCGGTTTGCGAACGCTTCCTGGCGCGCTCCCCGCGCCAGGCGGGCTGGCTGCCGCGCTCGCGCTTCGTGGCCCGCAGGGGGCTGCGCCAGCGCCCATTTGCGGCCTTGGCAACAGGGACGGCAGCGGGCGCGCCTCAGGGCGCCGTCACGTCGGCCTCACGCCAGGGCAAGCTCGAGCTCGACTGCCTGCGGCGCATCAGCGATCGCCTCGAACGGCGCCTACAGCCCGCCCTGCGAGGGGTTTCCTGAAACCTGGGCACTAAGGCTCCATGACGACCTCGGCCGATAACGCTCACGGCGCAATCCGTCTCCTGGACGCTTGGCAGGCCCTGGGCCATCGCCTGGCGGCCTTTGCAGGCGCCCTGACCGCGCTGATTGCCTTGATTGCTCACGTCCCCGTAAAGAACGCGTCGCTGCGCGGCGCCGGTGCCTGGATCGCCGTCCTGCTCCTGTTTCGAGTGGGGCGCTGGCTGAGCCCTTACACCGCCGCGGTCCCCGCGGAAGATGCCGAAGCCCAAGAGGTGCCCGCTACGCCGCGCGCCGAAGCCACTCTCCCGCGATGAACCGACACAGAGATCAAGGCGGCGCGCCGCGCGCCGTGAGGAGCCAGCGTGGGTGACCTCGACGTCTCCCGGGGGGTAGACCGCGACCGCCTCGTGCTCGAGCACGTTCCGCTCCTGCGGCACATCGTCGGGCGCATGTCCTTCGACCTGCCCTCGAGAGTCGACCGCGACGACATGCACGGCTACGGCATGCTGGGGCTGATCGCAGCCGCCGACTCCTGGGACCCGTCCCGCGGCCTGGCCTTCTCGACCTACGCGTACACGCGCATCAGAGGCGCGATCCTCGACGAGCTGCGACGTGCCGACTTCCTGCCCCGTGGGCGCCGCGAGCGCGTGCGTGAGCTGGAGGGAATCGTGGCCAGGCTCGAGCAGAAGAGCGGCCTTCCGCCCGCGCCGGAGGAGATCGCGCGCGAGCTGGGCTGCACGGTGGAGGAGGTCGACGAGATCTTCCTGACAGCCATGAGCGCCGTCCAGACGTCCCTCGACGACGGCCCGTCCGACCACTTCGCCGCCCTGCTCTCGGACCCGCGCAGCAGCGACCCGGTGGGTAGCGTCGAGTGGGAGGAGATGAAAGTCGTCCTGGTCGAGTCGATCTCCGAGCTGCCCGAGCAGGAGAAGACGGTGATCACCCTGTACTACGGGGAGGAGCTGCTCTTGAAGGAGATCGCCTCCGTGCTGGGTGTGACCGAGTCGCGCGTCAGCCAGATCCACAGCCGCGCCCTCTACCGCCTGAACCGCAGCATCACGGCCCGCATCGGCAGCGGGGGCGTGGCGTGAAGCCCCCGGTAGGCGGCATCGACCCCATCGGCGCGGGGGGGCAATACACGGGCCCTGGCCGCGCCCGCCGCCGGCCGAAGCACGAGCAAGAAGCCCAGGACGAGGCGCCCGAGAAAGGCTCCGACGAGGAGTCGGAAGCCTCGACCGAAGCCTCGTCGAAGACCGACGCGAGCTCGCAGCGCGACGACGAACCCGGAAGCCACATCGA
>JAJFFA010000987.1 GCA_021776885.1 Planctomycetota bacterium | reverse complement strand
CTGGTCGAGCTGTCGCGGGTGCTGCGCGTCCTCGGCTGGCTCTTCGTCATCACTGGCGTCGGGGCGGTCCATCGCGGGCTGCTCAAGCGCAACATGGCCTTCGACCGCATCGTCTGGGCGGACGGGCTCAAGGCGATCACGTACGGCACGGTGGCCATCAGCATGGCCTGCCTGGGGTACGGCGTCTGGGCCCTGGTCTGGGGGGCCCTCGCTTCTGCGGCCGTCGGGACCCTGAGCGTCGTCGCGTTCTCACCCTGGATGCCCCGGCCCTCGTTCGTACGCGAGCACGCACGGGACGTGTGGCGCTTCTGTGCCCCGCTGCTGGGGTCGAACCTGACCCACTACTTCTTCTCGAACGCGGACCGCGTGATCGTCAAGCGCTTCCTGGGGCTCGAGGCACTAGGGCTCTACTTCTTCGCCTGGCGCCTGGTGCTGTTCCCGGTGCGCACCCTGACGCTCAACCTGGTTCCCGTCCTGACCTCCGCCCTCGCGCGCCTGCAGGCAGACCGGCCCGCGTTCCAGCGGAGCTTCCTGCGCGCCTGTTCGGCCGTGGCCCTGATCACCTTCCCGATGATGGTCGGGCTGGTGGCGGTGGCCGAGCCCTTCGTGCGCTTCCTCTTCCCGGACTGGACCGCCGCCCTGCCCCTGGTCCTGTGGCTGGCCCCGGTGGGGATGATGCGCACGATCGCGAGCTGCACGGGCTCGATCTACCTGGCCACCGGCCAGACCGGAACCCTGTTCCGCTGGACCCTGGTGTTCGGGCCGGTCACGGCGCTCTCGTACCTCGTCGGCGTGCCCTGGGGGGTGGAGGGCGTGGCCATCAGCTTCGCGGCCTTCAGCCTGGTCCTGATGGTCCCGATCCTGCTCGTGCCCTTCCGCCTGGTCGACTTGAGCGTTCTGCGCCTGATCGAGGCCCTGGCACCGATCCTGCTGGTCAGCGTGGCGATGGGGGCGGTCGCCTGGGGGGCATCCTCGAGCCTGGTGGCGCATGGCGCCGGGGACCTCATGCGGCTGGTCGTGGCCGTGCCCCTGGGGGTGCTGGTCTACGTGGGCGGGATCGTCTGCCTGCGGCTCCCCGCGCTGCAGGACCTGTTGCGGATTCTCGGGCGACGCCGGGTCGGGACGGCCGGCACCTGACCCACCCCGCTGGGCCCCGTGGGGGGGGCTAGGCGCATCGGCATTTATTTCCCTGGGGGTGATCCAGCCCGGGGGGAACAGCGTTAATCTATGGGTAGGGGAATAGTCTCCCCTGTCCCAGAGAAGGGCGCCCGCTGGACCGCGATCGGCGGGATATCCTTCTCTTACGCATGCCCTCTGGGGTCCATCAGGGCCCCTTTCGCCCAGTCACCGTCGGGGTCCCGCCGGGGCCGCGCCTCACGCGTCGGTTCTGGCAGACGTTGGCATGGGCACGAGATTGACACCTTCCGATGACCATAACTGCCCCCTCGATCGTGCGCGCGCTCGCAGCGTTCGCCCTCCCGTTCCTTGCAGGTTCGGGTTTTGGCCAGACCTGTGACGAGACCAATTTCTGCGTCTCGACGGTCAACGAGACCGGCTCGGCCGCGAGCATCTGGTCCAACGGCGAGTGCGACGTGCTGGAGAACCAGTTCGCGCTGCACGCGGGACCCGTCCCCAACCGCTGGGGCTTTTTCTACTTCGGCGACACGAAGGCCAACGGGGACGCGGGCGTGCCCTACGGCGCGGGCTACCGCTGCATCGGTGCCCCCGGCAGCACGATCTACATCTACGGGGCGCGGCGCATCTACGGCAACGTGATGCACCAGAACGTCGACTTCTCCTACACGCCGATCTACCCCGGCTCGACCTGGCATTTCCAGGCCTGGTTCCGCGAGCGCCGGCCCAACGGGCAGCGCACGGCGAACCTGTCGGACGCCCTCTCGGTCACCTTCGACTACGCGCCCCCGACGCTGCAGTTCGACGTGGTGGGCAGCCAGGTCACGGAAGGCTCGGCGACGACGCAAGTGGGGGTGTCGCTCTCCTGGCCCGCCAACGTCGACGTCGACCTGCCCTACGTCGCCTCGGGCACGGCACAGGACGGCTTGGACGTGGACGTCGCGCTCTCACCCCTGCGCATCCCCGCGGGTGAGCGGCGCGGCTTCGTCACGGTCGATCCGACGGCCGACGGGCTGGACGAGCTGGACGAGCAGCTGATCCTCGAGCTCGGCACCCCGAGCCACGGCTTCCTGGGCCAGCGCACGACGCACTCGATGACGGTGCTCGATCAGGACGACCCGCCCGTCGTCCAGTTCCAGGACGCGTCCCAGTCGCTGCTCGAGAGCGGGCCGGCTGGCGCGGCGACGGTGGTGCTCTCGACCCTCTCGGGCCTCGATGTCGAGGTGCCCTTCCGGGTCTTCGGCACGGCGGGGGTGGAGGATTTTGCGGTCGGCGCCGGTCCGATCATGATCCCCGCCGGTTCGCTCTCGGCCGAGCTCGCCATCGCGCCCCTCGACGATGACCTCGACGAGGGCGACGAGGCAGTGGTCGTGTCCCTCGACACGCCGACCCGCGCCACCCTCGGTGCCCAGGACGAACACACGGCCGTGCTGGTCGACGACGACGAGCCGCCGACGGTCTCCTTTGTGGGCAATGCCCAGAGCGGGCCCGAGTCGGGCGCACCCTTCGAGGTCGAAGTTCAGCTCTCGGCGCCCTCCGGGCGGCCGATCACGATTCCGTTCTCGCAGAGCGGGACGGCGTCAGCGGGCACGGACTACAGCTTGGACCCGCCGAGCGTCGTGCTCCAGCCCGGGGAGACCGTGGGCCGCTTCGTGATCACGCCCCAGGACGATGTCCTGGACGAGGACGACGAGACCGTCTTCGTGGCCATCAACTCGCCGACCAACGCGACCATCGGCGTCACGGCGTCCAACCTGACGACCCTGATCGACGACGATCCGATCCCCTTCGTGCGCTTCGAGAGCGCCGGCCAGAGCGGGCTCGAGTCCGGCGGCACCCTGGTGGCGAACGTGCTGCTCTCCGTCATCTCGGGTCGCGACGTGACCATCCCGTTCAGCGTGACGGGCAGCGCCTCCGGCGCGGACTATGCCCTGAGCGCCAGCCCGCTCGTGATCCCCGCTGGACAGACCTCCGGCACGATCGCCCTGACGCCGAGCGACGACGTCCTCGACGAAGCCGACGAGCACGCCGTCGTGCGCCTGGGCAACCCCACGAACGCAGGGGTCGCTGGGCAGCGTGAGCACGACTTCGTCCTGCTCGACGACGACGCAGCACCCACCGTAGCCTTCGCCTCGAGCGAGCAGTTCATCGACGAGGGAACGCCGACCGCCTTCGTGCTGGTCGAGCTGAGCGAGGTCTCGGGTCAAGACGTCAGCGTGCCCTTCAGCGTGTCGGGCAGCGCTCAGACGCCCGAGGACTACAGCCTGGATCCGAACCCGCTGGTGATTCCTGCGGGCAACCTCAGCGGAACCATCGACGTCAGCGTCGTCGACGATGCCCTGGACGAGGACGAAGAGGACGGAACGTTGACCCTGCTGACTCCGACGAACGCCGATCTGGGCGCGTTGATCGAGCACGCGGTCAAGCTGCTGGACAACGACGCGACCCCGGTCGTCGAGTTCGATTCGCCCGGACAGGACGTCGCCGAGGGGCTGGGGATTGCGAGCGTCACGCTCAGCCTCTCCGCCGTCTCGGGGCGCGACGTCAGCGTGCCCTTCAGCGTCATGGGAACGGCCCTCGATCCGGACGACTACACGATGGCCCTGAGTCCCATCGTCATTCCCGCCGGGGATGCCTCGGCTACGCTCGACCTGACCCCGGTCGACGACCTGCTCGACGAGAACGATGAGGACGTGAGCGTGTCGCTGGAGGTGCCCACTAACGCCAACCTGGGCCTGATGGTCGGCCACGTCTTCACCCTGCTGGACGATGACGAGGCGCCCACGGTCAGCTTCCAGCTCGCCGAGCAGTCCCTGTCCGAGTCGGCGGGAGCCACACCCATCGTGGTCGAGCTCTCGGCCCTCTCCGGGCTGGACGTCAGCGTGCCCTACACGGTCGCTGGCAGCGCGCAGGAACCGGACGACTTCAGCATCGATGCGAGCCCGCTCTTGATCCCCGCCGGATCGAGCTCGGCGGCGATCTCCATCGATCCGGTCGAGGACGGGATTCCCGACGATGGCGAGACCGTCGTCGTCAGCCTGGGTTCCCCGACCAACGCGACCAGCGGCGCTCCGGCGGTGCACACGACCACCCTCGACGACTCCATCGCCCTGGCCTTCGAGTCGGAGGACTTCAACGACTGCGCCGGCCTGGTCGCGCCCTGGAGCTTCATCGACCCGATCGGCGACGGCGCCGGCTTCGACGTGCTGGGCGTGGGCACGGATGATGCGCACCTGGTGCTCTCGGTGCCCGGCGGCGCCGACCACGAGCCCCTGGGCAGCGTGCTTCCGGCGCGTGCCATGCGTCCGGCCCTCGACACGGACTTCCAGCTCGAGGTCAAGTTCGAAACCCCCGTCACGCAGCAGTTCGAGATCGAGGGCGTGATCGTCGAGCAGGACGACGCCAACTGGATCCGCCTCGACTTCTTCAGCGACGGCGCGAGCACCCAGTTCTTCACGGCCTACAGCCTCGGGGGCGTGACCACGTTCCTCGACATCGGCAGCATCCCGCTGACCTCGCCGCTCTACATGCGCGTCACCCGGATCGGGGACGACTGGACCCAGGAGTGGTCCGCGGACGGCCAGAGCTGGAGCGTCAGCTCGAGCTTCAACCACGCCATCGCCATGGCGCAGGTGGGGGTCTACGCCGGCAACGCAGGCTCCGGTGGCAACCCCGCCCCGCCCTTCGTGGCGGCGGTCGACTACGTCTTCGAGACCTCGGCGCCCCTGATGCCCGAGGACGGCGCCTTCCCCGGTTCGGGGCCGTTCAGCCTGACGACGAGCGTCAACTCCGGCGGCGGTTCGGTGACCCTCGACCCCGACCAGGTCAGCTACCAGTGCAGCGACACGGTCAGCCTGACCGCCCTGCCCGACCCGAACTTCGAGTTCGTGCGCTGGGAGGGGGACGTGCTCAGCAGCGACAACCCGCTGCTGCTGCCGATGGACAGCGACAAGGTCGTCGACGCG
>JAJFFA010000986.1 GCA_021776885.1 Planctomycetota bacterium | reverse complement strand
CTGCAACTCTGCGGGAACGCCGCGCGGCAGTTCGAACCCCCCGGGCCAGGTCCTGAGCAAGCCGGACGGATCGGCCTTCTTCGTGGACTCCAACAGCCGCGGCCTGGCCCAGAACCTGCGCCTGACCGACCTGCGCTGGGGCCGCATGGTGAGCGTGTCTGGCCTGGACGCCCTCGGCGCCCCGCTGCCGATGCAGGAGAACTTCGTCATGGATCCGAACTCTTTCGGGTCGCCGTCGGATGTCTTCGAGGTGCTCCCCGACCCGGTCACCGGAGTGGAAAACCTGACCATCCGACACAACGTGGAGGACCCGGCCGGGCGCTCCCTGTTCTTCACCCAGCTGCGCACCCTGGCCAGCCTGCCCCTCATCTCGGACCAGGGCCTGGGGGGCGCGGGCGTGTTCAGCACGGTGCCCCGCAATGCCACGATCGTCATGCGCTGGGACGACCTGATGGACGCCTCGCTGGTCTCGATCGAGACGATCCGCGTGCGTGTCGGGGTGCCCTCGAGCACGCCCTTCCCGGCCCGCATCCTGGCCGACCCGAACTACGGCGACCTGACCGACTTCGATGGCGACGGAACGGCCGAGTTCTATTCCACCCGAGTCCTGATCGACACCACCGTGTCCGAGCTCGAGTCGTTCAACTCGGGCAACCCCCTGCCGATCAACAACACCGGCCTCCCGGCGTCCACGAGTACGGCCATCTCGAACGTCCAGATCCGCGTTCCCACGATTCCCAACTCGGCCCTGGGTCAGGAGACCGTCCTGACCAACCTCTCGGAGCACGAGGTCGCCGTCGAGGGCAACGGCACCGTCGACTTCGGCGTGCCGACCCATGACATGCTGCGCGCCATGCGCGCCGGCGGGGACACGCTCGTCACCGGGGACCTGAACAACGGCTTCCTTTCCGACCCCTTCGCGCCGCGCATCATCGGCAGCCAGGGGCTGCAGCTGGTCGGCATGCCGGTCCAGGACGGAACCAGCGACCGCTTCACGCTGCCCGAGGTGCGCTTCGATTCGACGACCTGCGCGCAGACTCCGGTCACGGGCGACATCGTCGCCCAGGACGGCATCTTTGCACGCGTCACCCAGGACCACCCCGGCCTCATGGGAGGCGTCGCCTTCGACGTCGAGGTCGAACTCCTCGCTCACCCCTTCATGGCGGCCTCGGACTGGGTCTCCGCCGCAGAGGGTGCCGCGCGCCTGGTGTCGGTGTACGACCCGCTGATCGACAGCGGGCGCGAGGCTTGCTTCGTGCGCGTCTCCCCCATCCCGGCAGGCGGCGCGAGCGCCCCCACCGCGGGCCTGAGCACCGACGCCCGGATCGGCCTGCGCTTCAACGAGCCGATGAGCCCCGCGACCTCCGCCTTCGACAGCATGCGCCTGCTGCGCAGGATGGTGCCGGTCAGCGGAACGGACTACGTGATCGGCCGCATCGTGGCCTCCAGCGACCTGCGCTCCCTCGACTTCGACCCGCGCGAGGACTTGAGCCACAGCATGGGCAGCGTGGAGACCTACTTCCTCGACATGGTCTCCGGCGCCGGCTCGGTGACGGACCTGGCCGGCAACCCGCTCGAGATCGCCTTCCCGCAGGTCCCGGTGAGCATCGCCTCGAGCCAGCCCACCCAGCGCAGCGGTGGCCGCGTGACCCTGTTCAACGCGGTCGACGAGGAAGAGCCCATCGGCGACACCTCGATCGGCAACCCGGTGCAGCCGGAGTGGAGCGGTCAGCACTTCTATGACCTCGCGCGGGGAATCATTCGGCCGCGGCCCGTGACCCGCTTCCAGGAGGGCATCGACCGCACGACGCCCCTGGTGGTGGCCATGCCCCCGGCACCCTCCGGCTTCAACCCCTTGGCGATGGCGGGCGGTCCCGGCAACGGCGGCTTCCGCACGCCCCTCTCGCGCTTCGGCTCGCGCCTGCAGATGGTCTGGCGCTACCACGACATGGGACTCGCCTGGGACGACACGACGACCTACAACATCGACGTCGAGGGCGTCAGCTGGGCGCCCCTGGGCAACGTGGCCACGGACAACTTCACGCGCTTCGAGATGCGTCTGGCGCACTCGACCCAGATCCCCGACGAGCTGACCGTCAACTGCCCCCCGGTCATGCCGATCTTCCCCAACTCCGGGCTGCAGCCGCGCTTCGCGAACAACCAGCTCGACCCCGACCTGGACCCCCTGCACGTGGTGCACCCGGCGGCCAACGGCTACACGATCAACCCGGGTGACCTCTACACCGTCGGGGCCACGGCGCTGATGCCGTACCCGATGAACCGTGGGATCCCCCAGACGGACTTCCGCTTCTACACCTGGCGTGACACGGGACTCCCCACGCGCGGCACGGACGAGGTCCTGGCCGCCAGCGCGACGTGCCTTCCCGTCCCGACCGGCGTCGACCAACCCATCTGGCAGTTTCTGGTGGACGGCATCGCCTGCCCCGCAGACTTCGTGTTCTTTCAGATTCCGCCCGAGATCCAGACCATCGGCCTGCCGCTCTTGATGGAGTTCCGCATGTTCCCCGACGCGGGCGCCGAGGGTCGCAACCTCTTCGACGTCAACGTGACCCAGACCTCCAGCACGCGCCCCTTCTTCCGCGTGCACTCCGAGGGCGGGATCAACTCCGCGGGCAACTCCGTCGTCGTCGACCCCAGCCTCGAGACCGTCGCGAACGGCGGCTTCAACCCCAACTCGGCGCCCACCGGGGCTTCGACCGACGCCGGAGACGACTACTTCTACCTCGGCGCCCTGGACTTCGTCGTGCGCATCAGCCGCTCGCACTCGGTCTGGTTCTCGCCGGTCAACCCCACGGGCGGCGACTTCGCTGGCCCGAACTACTCGGCACCCGTGCTCGAGCCCCAGGCCCAGCCCCTCGGGACTCGCATCGACCTCGCCTTCCGCGGCGCGAGCCAGAACACGCAGGGCGCCTCGTTCGAGCAGGCCGACCGCATCGACCTCTACGGCGACTACTACGGTCCGGCGAACTTCCTCATCGACCACAGCCTGGCCAACGCCAACCAGAACATCACCTTCGTGTCGCCGACCTGGAACACGGTCCAGCCGGGGCAGCCGAACCCCCTGGGCATCGACGGCGCGGCGTACTACCAGGCACGCATCACCTTCAACGCGAACGCGATCTCCGGTCTCGTTCCGGTGGTCTCGTCCCTGGGCGTGAGCTGGTACGAGTGAGCCGCCAGGGCCGAGCCGTCAGAAGTCGATCGACTGTTCCTCGTCCGGGTCCACGCTCCAGAGTTCCTCGGCGCTGCTCGGCGTGCGCGGAGTGGCGAGCAGCAGCAACAAAGTCGCCAGCAGGACGCCGCCCACGTACATGAGCGGCCCCCACCAGGGTAGGTAGCCGCCCTCCGTCCCGCCCTCGAGGTTGGCGCGCAGCTGCTCCCAGTTGCGCGCCGGCACGGGATCGAGGACCACCTTGAGGGCCCAGGAGAAGAGCAGGACCAGGTAGATCGCCCAGTAGTTGCGCGTCAGCCGCGCACGGATCGCCGCCAGGCGCGTGATCTTGAAGCTGGGATGGAACAGGTCGGCGGCCACCCAGTCGCCCCAGTGCGACTCGGGGCTGGCCGGGTCGCGGCGCAGGATCGGGCCGTAGAAGTTCTCTTCGATGAGGCGCACACGGGAGCGCCACACGTGCCACAGGCGGAAGCGCCGCGCCTCGAAGCCCAGGAGCATCGTCACCAGCGCCATGCCCAAGAGCAGGATCCAGTGCGAGTGCCCGCCGTTGGTGCTGCTGAACGTGAACGAGAGCAGGCCCGCCGTCGTCAGCACCGCCCAGTTGGTGGTGTGGTCGAGGCGCAGCCGCCAGGTGTTCGCGCGGTACTGTTCCCCGCGGTACAGGTGCACGATGGCCGAGATGTACTCGGCACG
>JAJFFA010000985.1 GCA_021776885.1 Planctomycetota bacterium | reverse complement strand
AGTTGATCACGCTGCTGCCGAGGGTGGCCGCGCTGCCGCCCAGGGTGCGCGAGGCGTAGGCCAGGGTGTTGGTGCCATCGAAGCGGAAGTCGAAGCGGATCCAGGTGCTGTCGTCCTGCTGCAGGATCAGGCCGTCGTTCTGGTAGCGCGCCGTCAGCTCGGACTCGAACTTGACGATCATGTCGATGTCCACGTCCTCGACGTCCTGCATCACGCGCGGCACCTCGAGCGGGAACCAGGCCTCGTGGGAGCGCGTACTGGGTACCGAGATCAGGAGCTGGGCGTCGGTCGAGCCGCTACCGATCAGCTCGATCGTGGCGTCTCCGATGGGATCGACGAAGGTCCAGCGGTCCAGGCGCAGGTTGGGATCGCGGAAGTCGTCGGACTGGATCGGCGTGCTGACGTCGTCGTCCTGGATCGTCGCGCTGTGCTGGACCAGGGCGCCCAGGTCCGCGCCGCTCGGCGTGCCGAGGGTCAGGACCACCGTCTCGTCGGCCTCGCCATCCATGTCGTCGACGACGCTCAGGGTGATGTCAGCCATCAGGTTGCCGGCGCTGATCACCAGCGGGCTCGGGCTGAGGGAGTAGTCGTCGGGGTCGGTCGCCGTGCCGGACGCGGTGTAGGGCACGCTGACGTCGCTGGTGTGGAGGCGCGACAGGGCGACCCGCACCGGCGTGCTGCCGGCCGCCTCGGCCACGTTCTGGCCCGCGTTCTCGAAGGCCACCGTGGGCGGCGCGTCGTCGTCGAGCAACGTCGCCGTGAACACGTCGTTGAGGCCGGCGCTGGCCCCGCTGGGCGTGCCCAGGGTCAGGACCACGGTCTCGTCGGGCTCCTGGCTGCCGTCGTCGACGATCGAGAGCTGGACCACGGCCGAGGTCTGACCGGCGCTGATCACCACGGGCAGAGCCGTCGTGATCGTGTAGTCGTCGGGGTCGATCGCCGTCCCGCCGACGCTGATCGGCACCGTGACGTCCTGGGGGGACGTGTCCGAGAGCAGCAGCGTGACGTCGTAGCTGCCCGCCGCCTCCGCCACGTCGGCCGACGCGATCTGGAAGTCGACCATCAGCGTGTCGTCGTCGATCAGCGTCAGGGTGTGCTGCGACGGAGCGCCCAGGTTGGCGCCGCCCGAGGGCGCGGCGAGGTTCAGGACGACGGTCTCGTTGCCCTCCTGCGCGCCGTCGTCGACCACGTCGATGACGATGTTCGCGCTCGTCTGACCGGCCGGGATCAGCAGCGGGTTCGGGGTGGCGCTGGAGTAGTCGTCGGGGTCGATGGCGCTGCCCGCAGCGTCCACGGACCAGGGCACGCTGACGACACTGCCGCGCGCGGCCGAGAGGGTCACGACCACGTTGACGCTGCCCACATCCTCGTCCCGGTTCTGCGCGGCCGCGGCGAAGGCGACGCTGGGCAGGGGGGTGACGTCGATGGAGACCTGGGTCGGGACCGACGACCCCTGACCGTCGGAGGCGCGGTAGGTGAAGCCGTCGGGGCCGCTGAAGCCCGGATCAGGGGTGTAGTTGAAGGACCCGTCGGCTGCCAGGGCGAGGGTGCCGTTCGCCACGTCCGTGGCGAGCTGGGCATCCAGGGCATCCATGTCGAGGTCGGTGTCGTTGGCCAGCACCCCCGTGGCGCTGCCGACGACGAGGGAGCCGTCCTCCTCGACGCCGTAGCTGTCCGCCTGGGCGATGGGCACGCGGTTGCCGCCGCCGTTGATGATGGCGTCGATCTCGCTGGCGTCCAGGGCGCGACGCCAGAGGCGCACGCCGTCGATGGCGCCGTCGAAGCCCTGGGCTCCGGCCCCGGGGGGCTGGTGTCCGATGGCGGCGCGCACGGCGGCGTCGACGTCGAGGGGCCCGCTCTTCGCCGTACTGCCGACCAGGACTCCGTCCTGGTAGAGCGACATGGTCGAGCCGTCGTAGACCGCTGCGACGTGGGTCCAGACACCCGAAGTCAGGGACCCGCCGGTGCCGACCAGGGTCGAGGTCGAGCCGCCGGCCTTCAGGCGGAAGCGCAGGCGAATCGCGCCGCTCTGGGAGACGGTCGAGAGCATCCACCAGTGGTCGTTCGCCCCCGTGCCGGTGGCCTTGGAGATCAGCCGCGCGTCGCGGGTCGCGAAGGACTCGGCCGCGAACCAGCAGGCCAGGGTCAGCTCGCTGCCGGCCACGTCGGGGGTGCCCAGGTCGACGTAGTCGTCGCCGCCGTCGAAGGAGAGCGAGAAGGCGCTGCCGTCGGGGGTGTCCGCGAGCCAGCTGGGTCCGAACAGGGTGCCGTCGTTGCCGAGCCCGCTGGTGTCGGCGGCGAGGTTGCCGCTGCCCTCCTCGAAGTCGAGGGAGATCTCGAGCTCCTCCCCCGGCAGGGGCGTGACGCTGAGGGTGACCGCCGTCAGGCCCGAGACCAGGGCGCCGTCGAAGGCACGGTAGGTGAAGCCGTCCGGGCCGACGTAGCCGGCGTCCGGGGTGTAGTCGAAGGAGCCGTCCGCGGCCAGGAGCAGGACGCCGTGGGCGACGTCGTCCACGAGCTGGGCCTGGAGCGGGTCCATGTCCGCGTCGCTGTCGTTGGCCAGCACCCCGGTGAGGGCGTCCACCACGAGCTGCGTGTCGACCGTGACGTCGTAGCTGTCGGCGCTGGCGACCGGAGGGCTGCCCGCGGTCGATTGCACGTCGATGTCGACGCTGGCGGGGGCCGAGAGCAGCGCGCCGTCGAAGGCCTGGTAGGTGAAGGAGTCGATCCCGGCGAACCCGGCCAGGGGCGTGTAGTCGAAGGAGCCGTCGGCCAGGAGGTTCAGGCTGCCGTTGCTCACGTCGCTGGCGAGCACTGCGCTCAGGGCGTCCAGCTCCGGGTCGCTGTCGTTGGCCAGCACACCGCCCGCGGCGTTCACGGCCAGGGGTACGTCGGAGTCGGTCGTGTAGCCGTCGGCGTTCGCCACGGGCGGGCGGTTGCCGCCGGCGATGATCGCGTTGATGTCGTCGAGGCTGAGGGCGCGGCGGTACAGGCGGAAGTCGTCGATGCGACCGTCGAAGGGCTGCGAGCCCGCGCCGACCGGCTGGTGACCCAGGGCGGCGGGAACGCCGGGCGCCACGTCAGGGGTGCCGCTCTTGGCGCTGCTGCCGACCAGGACGCCGTCCTGGTAGAGCAGCATCGAGGCGCCGTCGTACACCGCGGCGACGTGGATCCAGGTCCCCGTCGTCAGGGCGCCGCCGCTGCCGATCAGGGTCGTGGTCGTGCCGTCGGTCTTGAGCCGGAAGCGCAGGCGGTTGGCCCCACCCTGGCTGATGGTCGAGACCATCCACCAGTGCTGGTTGGCCGACGTGCCGGTGGCCTTCGAGACCAGGCGCCCGTCGCGCACGTCGAAGTCGTCGGCGCGCATCCACAGGGACAGGGCCAGGGTGTTCGAGTCGACGTCGAGGTTGCCCAGGTCGACGCGGTCGTTCGAGCCGTCGAAGTCGACCGAGAAGGGGCTGCCGTCCCCCGAGTCCGCGGCCCAGGAGGGGCCGACCAGGGTGCCGTCATGGCCCTCGCCGCTGATGTCGACCGCGCTGTTCCCACTGCCCTCGTCCAGACGCAGGTGCACGATCAGGTCCTGGCCCGGCGCCGGGAGCACGTCGATGCGCGCGCTGGCCACGTTCGAGAGGGAGCTGCCGTCGTCGGCGCGGTAGGTGAAAACGTCCGTGCCGCTGAAGCCGGCGTCGGGGGTGTAGCTGAAGGATCCATCGGGCGACAGCAGCAGGCTGCCGTTCGAGACGTCGGCCACGAGCTGGGCGACCAGGGGGTCCATCTCGAAGTCCGAGTCGTTGGCCAGGACGCCCTGGTTCGCATCGACGGCCAGGGGCGTATCGAAGGTGGTCGAGTAGGCGTCGTCCGTGGCGCTGGGGGCGGCGTTGCCGCCCTGGATCAGGGCCTGGATCTCGGCGGCGTCGAGGGCGCGGGAGTAGACGCGCACGTCGTCGATCGTGCCGTCGAAGTTCTGGCTGCCGGCGCCGGCGGGCTGGGCACCGATCGCGGCCAGGACACCGGGGTCGATGTCGGGGAGCCCGCTCTTGGCCATGCTGCCGACGAGCACGCCGTCCTTGTACAGCAGCATCTGCGCGCCGTCGAAGACCGCCGCCGCGTGGGTCCAGACACCGGGGACCAGACCGCCGCTCGAGGCGACCAGGGTCGAGGTCTGGCCGTTGGCCTTGAAGCGGAAGCGCAGCCTGAACTGGCCCCCGTTGCGGATGGTCGAGACCATCCAGAAGTGATCGCTCTGCTGGACCCCCGTCGCCTTGGAGATCAGGCGCGCGTCCGCAACGCCGAAGCCGTCGGCCTTGAACCACATGGCGAAGGTCGCCGTGCCGCCCTCGAGGTCGATGCCGCCGAGGTCGACGCGATCGTCCTGGCCGTCGAAGCGCAGGGAGTAGGCGCTGCCGTCGGGGCTGTCCAGCTCCCAGGTCGGACCGACCAGGGTGCCGTCGTAGCCGTTGCCACTGACGTCACCCGCCAGCGCACCCACGCCTTCGTCGAAGGGCAGGTGAGACGTCAGGAATTGCCCGAACGCGGGCGAGGACGAGAGAAACGAGGCTGCGACAAGAGCCTTGAGGATCCCGTTCATGGTGTATTTGCGGTACAGGAAGCGGTCGAGCAGGCCTGGGACAGCAGGCCCCAGCCCCTCATGATATCCCGCCTTGCCGCGCGCGGGGGTGGCAGAAAAGGCCGGATCGGCGGCGTTTCCCGGTCGTCGCGCGGCTCACCGGGAAGAGATTTCCCGCTGCGCCCGGGCCGCGGTGGGTCGCAGGCTGAGAAAGTGGCGGTGGAGCCTGGTCTCGCCCGAGAGCTCGGGGTGGAAGGTCGTCGCCAGCAGGCCCGGCGCCTCGACCGCCACCACGTCCTGGCTCTCCCAGGCCAGGGGCCGGACAGCGCTGCCCAGGGCCTCGAAGCGCGGCGCACGGATGAAGACGCCCTCGGTCGTGCCGGCCGGGATCGAGCCGGCCGGGATCGAGCCGGCCGGGCCCAGTCGCACGGGACGCACGGACGACTCGCGCTGGCGGCCGTAGGCATTGCGCCGCACGACGGCGTCGAGCAGCTCCAGGCGCGGCGGGCGCTGGCCCTGGCTGCTCGGGTCCGGCGGAGTCGAAGCGGGAGCGCGGCCCATCAAGATCGCGCCCGCACAGGTCCCGAAGAGGGCCAGTCGGCCCTGCGCCGCGGCCTCGCGCAGGGGCGTCCACAGTCCGAAGAGCTGCAGCAGGTGTTGCAGCGTCGTCGACTCGCCGCCGGGCAGGACGAGGTGCGTCAGCCCCGCGAGGTGCGCCGGCCCGCGCACCTCGCGGGCCGCGACGCCGAGCTCTGCGAAGCGGGCGATGTGCGCTGCGCTGGCGCCCTGCAGGGCGACGACCCCGACCTCCCCAACTTTCCCGACCTCCAACGGCCCTACCAACCGCGCCCGGCGAGGCGCGCCTCGCCCGCGAGCTCGCCCACGGG
>JAJFFA010000984.1 GCA_021776885.1 Planctomycetota bacterium | reverse complement strand
CTACTGCACGGCGAGCCCCAACTCGGCCAGCGCCAGCGGGAAGATGCGGCTCGTGGCGCCACCGACGCAGCGCACGCCCTCGCCGAAGTCCGGCTCGGCGGCGAGCTGGTTCGGACCGAAGAAGAACAGCCCCGGCGTGTTCGGCACGGGCTGCGCCGTGAGGGTCAGGTTCAGGGGGCTGGCGCTCGCGCTGCCCAGGGCGGTCAGGAGGGCACCGCTGGCGCTGGCCGAGTTGGGGCTCGCCGTGCAGTAGCTCGTTCCGAGGGTGTCGCCGGTCCCGGCGCAGTCGATGCTCGCCAGGTTCGTCGCCTGGCCCGAGCCATCGGTGAAGAAGCCGCCGGCGAAGACGCTGCCGTCGGCGTCGACGATGATGCCGAGCACCTGATGCTGACTCTGGGAGCCGAGCCCGCTTCCGATCTCGGACCAGGCGCTGCCGTCCCAGCGCGCGACGTTGTCGGCACTGACGCCCCCCGCCATCGAGAAGGCACCGGCAGCGACGAAGTCCCCGCTCGGGAGCAGCGCGACCGTGGTGACGGGGCCGTTGATGCCGGCGCCCAGGGGCTGCCAGTCGCTGCCGTTCCAGAGGGCGATCGGCATGGGCGGGCCGCCCACGGCGAAGGCTCCGCTGGCCAGGATGTCGCCGTTCCCGAGGAAGCTGAAGTCCGCGACGCCGAGGGAGGTCGTCGTTGCACCGGCTCCCATGGCGCTCCAGCTGGTTCCGTTCCAGCGCGCGAAGCCGGTGGGGAAGTTGCTGTTCTGGTCGACGAACAGAGAGCCGGCGACGACGTCCCCGTTGGGGCGCAGCTCGAGGTTGCGCACGAGTCCGTCGATCCCGCCAGCCATGTCGTTCCAGCTCGCGCCGTCCCAGCGGGCCACATTGTTGACCGGGACGCCTCCCGCCATGCTGAAGCTGCCGCCGGCGATGATGTCCCCGTTCGGGAGCACGGTGAGGGAGGCCACCTGGGCCACCTGACCGCCCTGGGTCAGGGCAGGTAGGGTGCTCCAGGTCGTGCCGTTCCAGACATCGACGCGGCCCTCGGCGGCCAGGCTGAGCCCGCCGACGACCAGGTCACCGTTCGGTGCGCCGCTGGCGTCGACGACCTCGTAGCCCAGGCCCGCGCCCAGGCCCGACCAGGTCCCGCTGAGTTCGTCGTAGACCCCCACGCCGTTCGCCGGAGCGCCGTCGATCGACTGGAAGAAGCCCACGGCCACGACGCGCTCCTCGGCGGGGCCGGCGCCGTCGGAATCCCACAGGGCGCAGCGGTCCACGAGGGGGCTGAGGGCTTCGAAGTGCTGCCAGTCCCCGTTGCACTGCGGGGAGGCGGAGGGGGCGATGAAGAGGACGGCGGCCAGGGTCGGGCCAGCGGCGCGTAGACGAAGTGAGAGCCAGGGCATGGGAGAGCGCTTCCGTGGGTGAAAAGGACCGGCCCGGCACGAACTGCGTTCGCTGGGATGACCCGAGGCCGGGACACAGGAGCGCGGAAGACTAGTTTCGCGCTGCGCTCGAGTCCACCTTGCCCGCAGCCTCCCCTGGCTCGCGGCGTAGCCGCTCGAGCAGCGCCTGGTGCGCGGGGTGTTCCGGGTCGAGAGCCGCGGCCGCTCGCGCTGCGGAGAGGGCTTCCGTGCGGCGCCCGTTCAGGTCCAGGGCCAGGGCGCGTCCGTGCTGCACGAAGGCGCGCAGGTTCGGCTCGACCAGCACGCTCGCCTCGACAGCGATCTGCTCTGCGACCGCGAGGCACAGACGGCGTTCCGCTTGCGAGAGCTCCGCTTCCAGCTCCGAGTAGCGCCGCACCAGGCCCAGGCCGCTGCTGAGCCGGGCCTGCCCCGGGGCTGCGTGGGTCCAGACCTTCTGGAGGGAGGCCCGCTCGCGTTCGCGCTCGCCGCGTTGACGTTCGATGTCCGAGATCCACTTCCAGCCCTCGTAGAGGATCGGCGTGGGGGTCACTCGGGGCATGTGCAAGTAGAGCGGGTCGAGGTCGTAGGTGCTCGGGTCGCTGGGGTCGGAGGCCGCTCCACGCACGATCGCGAAGACGTCGTAGAGCATGAGCTGCGCGCTGGCCGCGCTCTCGCCCTCGGGGTCCTGGTCCTTGATCGACTCCTGTAGCGCGAGGCTCTCCGGGACCTGTCCCACGTGCTCGAGCTGCAGGGCCAGGCGCAGGCGCACGTCCAGATCGTCCGGGGCGAGGGCGGCGCGGCGGCGCCAGTCGCTGACGGTCTTTTCCCCGCGGCGGATGCGCTGGACCTCGGGCACGAAGCCGGCGGGATCGATGAAGCCCTCGATCGCGTCCTCGGCGTGGCCCTGGGCGTCGAGGAAGACGAGGGTGGGCAGGGTGGTCACGCCGAAGCGCTGCACCAGCTCGCGCCCCTCGGCCCGGTCGACGCGCAGGTCGACGCAGACGAAGTGAGCCAGCTCCGCCGCACCGCCCTCGGAGGCGAAGGTCTCGCCGCGTAGCTGCTCGCAGAAGTCGCTCTCTTGCAGCCGGAAGAAGAGCAGCAGCGGGGCGGGGCGTTGCGCGGCCAGGCGCAGGGCCGTGGGCAGGGACTCCTGCCAGGTGACGTCCTGTCGGGCCGGCGCCGTCGGCAAGCCCCCGCCGGGGGCCAGGGCCGCCGCCAGAGGGGTCATGCCGGTGATCAGACCGACCAGCGAGAAAAGACTTCCGAGTCCCATGGTCATGCGCAGCGCTCCGGGGTCTACCGTCGAAACATAGCCCCGTATACGGAGCCCGCGGACAGCGTTTCGGCCAAAAGGCGTTCGCTCTGCCCTGCGCCTGGAGCGCTGGTCGAAACTTCGAAAATCGATGAGTCCGGGCGCGCATGCGTGGCAACGGGCTCCGAGTCATGAAGTCTTCACATCGCACGATTCCCCACGCCGAGCTGATGGGCCACGTGACCTGGGTGCAGGGCCTGGCCCGGCGCCTTGTGTCCGACGCACACCAGGCGGAGGACCTGGCGCAGGAGAGTGTCCTCGCCGTGCTGCGCGAGGGCGAGGCCTTGCGCTCGCCGCGGCGCTTCCTGGGTCGGGTGACCAAGAACCTGGTGTTCCTGGAGCTGCGCCGACGCGAGCGCCGCGAGCGTCGCGAGGGGGTCGCCGCGCGGCTCGAGTCCCTGCCGTCGACCTTCGAGCACTACGAGCGCCAGTCGACCCACGCCCTGGTCGTGCAGGCCGTGCAGGATCTCCCGCGGCACTACCGTGACGTGCTCCTCCTGCGCTACTTCGAGGACCTGACGCCGACCGCGATCGCGACGGAGCTCTCGATCCCGGTCTCGACGGTCAAGACGCGCCTGGCCCGGGCCCAGGCCCAGCTGCGCGAACGACTCGACCGCCTCAGTGGCGGAGACGGGACGACCTGGCTCTCCTCCCTGCTCCCGCTGCTGAACGAACCGCCGGCGACCAGGACCGTCCTGCGCTCGAGCGGACTGGCCGGCGCGTCGCTCCTGGTGGCGGCCGCCGTGCTCGTGGGCGCGCTGGTGTTCGTCGTGGGGCCCGGGCGCGCCGGGCCACCGGCGGCCCCGGAGGAGGACGCCGTCGCGAAGCTGGACGCGGGCGACGTCGCCGGCACGGGCGCCCCGCGGGCCCGCGCCTCCGATGTCGAGCCCGGCCTGCAACCGGCCCGAGCCCGGGCCTCCGCTGCGGCCAGGATCGCACCCATCCCCGACGGAGCCCTGCAGCCGGGCGTGCGCCTGCGCGGGCGGGTCCTCGACCCGCAGGGTCGTGCCGTCCCCGCAGTCGTCGTGCACATGCGGCCCTACCCGGGTGGGAACGACCGCGAGCGCATCTCCTTGAGCGACGCGCAGGGCGCCTTTCAGTTCGAGCGCTTCTGGCCCGGCGGCACCCTCGAGGTGGTGGCGGAGGAGTGGTGCAACGTGCTCGTGGGGGAGACGGCGGGGGGCGATCCGTCGAGCGAGGTCATCGTCGTCGTCGCGCCCGCCCGCGAGCTCGCCGGCCAGGTCCTCGACCAGGACCGGGTGCCCGTTCCCCACGCGTACTGCGAGGTGCTCGTGCCCGAGGACCAGCGCGCACGGGTGGGGGGCGCCCTCGGACGCTCCAGCAACGCGCGTTTCGAGGTCCGTGCCGACGGCTCGGGGCGTTTCGCACTCCAGCTCCCCGAGCTCGATGGGGCACGCCTGCGCGTGCGCCGCAGTGGCTTCCTCGACACCCTCGTCGACGTGCCTGCAGCGATCCGGGGGGCCGAGATCTTGCTGACGCGACGCTCGGTGAGCGGAGCCCGGGTCAGCGGTCGGGTGATGAGCGCGCAGGGGTTCCCGCGGGCGGATGCCCTCGTCACGAATGGCGAGACCCTCGTCCTGAGCGCTGCGGACGGGCGCTTCGAGCTGCCCCTGACCGAGGCGACGCGCAGGCTGGTGGCCTGGGTGCGGGGCGAGGGCCTGGTGGCCGTCGAGCGCGCTGCCTGGCCCGCGGGCGAGCTCGAGCTGCGCCTGGCGCCGCCGTGCTCGCTGCGCGGTCGGGTGGTCGCGGGTCCGGCGGGCCGGCGCGGACTCGCGGGGGTCAAGCTGGCCCTGCTCGACCCGACGCCCGCGGAGGGCGAGGGCTCGGCCCTGCACTGGGTCGAGCGTCTCTTCGGCGCCCGCGCAGCCCTCGATCCTGATGCGCTGACGGGCGCGGACGGCAGCTTCGAGCTCCACGGTCTTCTGCCGCGCGAGTACGTGCTCTGCGCCGTCGACCCCGTCAGCCTGACCCAGACCCGGCTGCGGGTGCTCCCGACCGTCGAGCCGGGGTCCGGGGCCCTGACCCTGCAGCTGCCCCTCGAGGCATTGCACGACAACGTGCGCGGGCGGGTCGTCGACTCCGCCGGCCGCGGAGTGCGGGGTGCGCAGGTCAGCTTCGCCACCGGGCCCGGCGGCCTCGCGGCCCTGGGCAGCGCCCGCATGCTGCACAGTGCCTACGTCAGGACGGACGCTGACGGCAGCTTCCTCCTGCGCGGCGTGCCCCGCGAGGGAGCCTGGCTGGAGGTGCGCGGCGGCGTCCTGCTGCCCCTGCGCGCCACCCTCAGGGACGCGCAGCCGCAGGTGCTGCGCGTCGAGCGCGCTCTGCG
>JAJFFA010000983.1 GCA_021776885.1 Planctomycetota bacterium | reverse complement strand
TGGACCCCGAACATCGGGGCGTGTTGCACGGCGAGCTCTTTGCCATCGCCGAGGTACATGTGAACCCCGCAGGGCAGGCACGGGTCGAACGAGCGCACGGTGCGCATGATGTCGATGCCCTTGTAGTTGTCGGGGCCGTTCTCCTCGAACAGGGGCGTGCCGATGATCGCGTCCTCGTAGGGACCCGGTGTACCGAAGGAGTCCCGCGGGCTGGCGTTCCAGGGCGTCGGCGGGTACGGGTGGTAGTTCGCGATCTTGCCCTCACGCAGCACCAGGTGGTGCGACAGCATGCCGCGAACGGCCTCGTGGAAGCCGCAGCCGATGGCCTCATCGGGCACCTCGAAGGGCGTCCATACGGCGCTACGGCCCGCGAAGAAGTCCTCCCTCGCGCGCTCCAGGAAGTGCAGCGCCGCCACCGCCGCGTAGGCCTGGAAGTAGGTCCGCGCGCGGTTGCGCTCGATGGTGTTGTTGCGCTCGGGGATGCGCCACTCCAGGGTCTGCTCTGGCAGGGGGCCGGTCTTGGGCATGTGGATCGAGACGCAGCGGTCCTTGGCACGGATTCCGCCGAACTCGACCCTCCCGGCCAGGGCCGTGACCCACAGCCGCGCCAGGGGGCCGCCGCCGGAGTCGAGAGCCAGGTGCTCGCCCGTGGACTCGCGGTACCAGCGCGGCGCCACGACCCAGGTGTAGCGGCCCTCGAAGTCACGCTCCGCCGGCCGCGGCAGGGTGGTCTGGTTCCAGGGGTGACGCGCATCGACCGGGTTGCCGAGGGGATCCTCGCGCACGAACATCTCGCCGCCCTCGGCCCAGTCGTCGTAGAACGAGTGCCCGAGCAGGATGCGGATCCCCAGGTTGATCTCGACCAGGTCGGTGGTGATCAACTCGCCGTCCAGGACGATGCCCGGGGTGACGTACATGCGCCGTCCCCAGTCGGCCATGCTCGCGTAGCGGTAGTCGCAGTGGTCCGGGTTCTGGAACGTACCCCAGCAGGCCAGCTGCACCCGGCGCTCGCCGACGCGCTCGTAGCCTGGCAGGGCCTCGAGGAAGAAGTCGAACAGGTCGTCGTGCAGAGGCACGCAGCGCTTCATGAACTCGAGGTACTTGAAGAGCCGTGTCTCGTAGTCGGTGAAGAGTTGCACCGAGGGCACGGTGCCCACGCCCCCCGGGTAGAGGGTCGAGGGATGCGCGTGGCGGCCCTCCATCAGGCAGAACATCTCGCGCGTCAGGCGGCTCATCTCGAGCGACTCGAGGTAGGCCGCGCCCTCGAAGGGGTTGAGCGAGCGCATGATGTCCGCGATGGTCGCGTAGCCGTGGACCGCCGCGTGGGGGGCGTCCGTGCGCTGGGCCAGCTCCCAGACCGACGGGTTGGTCTCGCGCACCATCTGCTCGCAGTAGTCGACCCCCACCAGGTTGTCCTGGAACAGGTTGTGGTCGAACATGTACTCGGCCGCCTCGCCCAGGTTGATGATCCACTCGGCCAGGGGCGGCGGCTTGATGCCGTAGGCCATGTGCTGGGCGTACAGCGAGCAGGTGGCGTGGTTGTCGCCGCAGATGCCGCAGATGCGGCTGGTGATCTGGTGCGCGTCGCGCGGATCCTTGCCGCGCAGGAACATCGAGTAGCCGCGGAAGATCGACGACGTGCTGTGGCAGTCGAGCACCTTGGCCGCGTCGAAGTCGATGGTCGTGTGGATCCCGAGGCTGCCGACGACCCGCGTCACCGGGTCCCAGGACATCTTCACGACCTTGCGCCCGGTGCTGCCCTCGACCTGGGTCACGATCCCTCCTCGGTGTCCTCGCGCTCGAAGGCGGGCGAGGCGTTCAGTGAGTCGCGCGTGAAGTTGCGCAGGGTCTTGACCGTCGGGCCGTAGACCTTGACCGCCTCGGTCGAGAGCTTGGATCCCGGGGGCTGGTCCATGAAGGGCATCGTCTTGTCCGGAAAGCCGGGCATGGTGCAGCCGATGCAGATCCCGCCGACCCCGGCACAGCCGCCGATACCGCCCATCCAGCCGCGCCCGCCGACGTTGCAGTTGACGACCGGCCCCCAGCAACCGAGCTTGACGATGCACTCGCGTTCCCCGTAGCTGCCCGCGAAGGCCCCTTCTTCGTAGTAGCCGCCACGGCTGCAGCCCTCGTGGGACGTGCGCTCGAAGAGCCAGGCCGGGCGCAGCAGGTCGTCGAGGGGAATCGGCGGCACGGAGCCGGCGAACTGGCGCAGGAGGTAGAGCAGCACCTCCATGAAGTTGTCGGGCTGGACCGGGCAGCCCGGCACCAGAACCAGGGGCAGATCCCCGGCGCTGCGGAAGTCGGCCCCCAGGTAGTCGGGCAGCCCCATGGCGCCGGTCGGGTTGCCCTCCATGCCGTGGATCCCGCCGTACGCGGCGCAGGTGCCGGCGCCCAGCACCGCCCAGGCGCGCGGCGCCAGCTGATCGATCCAGTGCACCGTCGGGATCGGCTGACCGGTGGCCGCGTCGGTGCCGAAGCCAGCCCAGCAGCCGACGCTGAGCAGGGATTCGTCCGGGATCGAACCCTCGAAGACCAGCAGGAAGGGCCCGAGCTGCCCGTTGGCGGCGCGGTGGAAGATCTTCAGGAAGTCGTCCCCGTTCTCCTTGGACAGCACGGGATTGTGCAGGCGAACCGGGGGCAGGCCGGGAATCCAGCCGTTGACGATGTCTTCGATGCTCGGCTGGCGTGCCGCCGTCATCGAGACCGTGTCTCCGTCGCAACCCAGGCCCGCTGTCAACCAGAGGACATCGATCCCGGGGTCCGTGCTCTTGGTCATGC
>JAJFFA010000982.1 GCA_021776885.1 Planctomycetota bacterium | reverse complement strand
CCACCTCTTTGCCGCCGCGGCGGAGGAGATGGGGGCCTCGCTGATGCGCTCGGCCTTCTCGGCCAACATCAAGGAGCGCCGTGACTTCTCCTGCGCCCTGTTCGATGCGGACGGTGCCACCGTGGCCCAGGCCGCCCACCTGCCCGTGCACCTGGGCTCGGCGCCCCTCTCCCTGGCCGCCGCGCGGGCGGCCATCGACATGCGCCCGGGGGACGCGGTCCTGCTCAACGACCCCTACCAGGGCGGCACCCACCTGCCGGACATCACCCTGGTCTCGCCGGTCTTCCTGCCCGGACGCGACAAGGCCGACTTCTACTGTGTCAATCGCGCCCACCACGCGGACGTGGGCGGTGCCTTCCCGGGGTCGATGGCGCCCAGCTTCGACGTGCACGGCGAGGGGCTGCGCATCCCGCCCCTGCGCTGGGTGCGGGGGGGCGAGATCGACCCGGAGCTGCACCGCATGCTGCTGGCGAACATGCGCGTCCCGCACGAGCGCGAGGGCGACCTCCTGGCCCAGTGGGCCGCGAACCAGGTGGGCGAGCGCCGCCTCACGACCCTGGCCAGGGAGCACGGGCACGCGGAGATTCGCGCCCGCGCGCGGGAGCTGATCGACTGGACCGAGTCCGACATGCGCACGCTGCTGGCCGAGCTGCCCCGGGGCAGCGCAGTCTTCGAGGACGAGCTCGAGCCCGCGGCCCAGGGCGAGGACGCGCTGCGCCTGCGCCTCGAGCTCTCGGTCGCCAGGGACGGCCTGACCTTCGACTTCCGCGGCAGCGCCGAGCAGAGCTCCGCGCCGGTGAACACGGTGCGGGCGGTGACGGTGTCCGCGGTCTTCTACGTGCTGCGCCTGCTGCTGTCCGCGGGCACACCCACCAACGACGGCGTGCTGCGCTGCGTCAAGATCCTGACCCGGCCAGGCACGATCCTCGACGCGCGCTACCCGGCACCGGTCGCGGCGGGCAACGTCGAGACCAGCCAGCGCCTGGTCGACACCCTGCTCGGCGCCCTGGCCCAGCTCTTGCCCGAGCGCGTCCCCGCCGCCAGCGCGGGCACCATGAGCAACCTGACCTTCGGAGCGCCGGGCTTCGCCTACTACGAGACCCTCGCCGGTGGAGCCGGCGGCGGCCCGCAGCGCGCCGGGGCCCACGCCGTGCACACGCACATGACCAACACGCGCAACACGCCGGTCGAGGCCCTCGAGACGAGCCTGCCCGTGCGCGTCCTGGCTTGCAGCGTGCTCCGCGGATCGGGCGGCGCGGGTGCGCGCCCGGGCGGGGATGGGCTGCGCCGCCGCCTGCGCTTCGAGTGTCCGGTGCGCCTGGGCTGGATGGCGGAGCGCCAGCAGCGCGGCCCCTGGGGCCTGGCCGGCGGCGCGCCCGGGGCCAGCGGCGGCGCGTGGATGCGCTCGAAGGGCGCCCAGCGTGACCGCGCCCTCCCGGGCCGCGTCGGCGTCTCCCTCGAAGCAGGCAGCGAGGTCGAGGTGCGCACCCCCGGGGGCGGGGGCCACGGCCGCGCCTGACGCGCGCTAGGGCGCCAGGGCCCGGGCCAGGTCCGCCAGGGCCTGCTGCACCTGGTCCTCGAGCTGCCGGCGGACACGGCCGGCGAGGAAGCGCCCGAAGGGGCCACCGGACGTCCCGGTCCTGACCCAGAGTTCGACCCGCGACGCGCCGCCCTGCGCCTCGATCAGGAGGGCGCACTTGGCCGGAGCGCGCCAGCCGGCCGGCGACAGGTCCCACCACACGCCGCGCTCGAGCTGCGCCGTCAGCGTCATGGCGTCCGCGTCCCAGGGCGCCCAGCGGCTCCACCCGGAGGCTTCTGCGGCGAAGTCCGCCACGACCGAGGGGCTCGCAGCGATCTGCGCCTCGCGCCGCACCTCCAGGCGGGTGGGAAGGCACAGGGCGACGAGGAGCAGGGCCCCGGCTGCGGCGACCAGGGCCAGGGCACTGCGCTTCATGCCCGCCAAGGTAGCGCCTGGCTGCCCGCAGGAGGCGGCCCTTCGCGCCCCGCTCCACCGAGTCGGAAATTCGCTTGTGGGCCCTGACCCACGAGGCAAGAATCGCCTCGCTGTCCGTCGCGTCCGCCCCGCCCCCCGTTCTACGAGCTACTGCATGCCCTCTCTTTGCGTCTTCGGTGCCCAGTGGGGCGACGAGGGAAAGGGCAAGATCATCGATCGGCTGTCGGCGGATGTCGACTTCGTCGTGCGCTACCAGGGCGGGGCCAACGCGGGACACACCGTCGTGGTGGGGGACGAGAAGTACGTCCTGCACCTGGTGCCGTCGGGCATCCTGCACCCGGGCAAGGTCAACCTGATCGGGCCGGGCGTGGCGGTCGACCCGCTCACGCTGCTGGGCGAGATCGAGGGCCTGCGCTCCCGTGGCGTGAGCGTCGACCCGTCGAACCTGCACCTCTCGGCCGGCGCCCACGTGATCTTCGAGCACCACAAGCGCATCGACTCCCTGTCGGAGCGCTGGCTGGGTGAGGGACGCATCGGAACGACGGGACGCGGTATCGGTCCCTGCTACGCGGACAAGGCGGCGCGCACCGGCGTGCGCGTGTGCGACCTGATCGACCCCGAGCGTCTGGCGCTGCGCCTGCGCCCGGCGCTGGCCGAGAAGAACGCTCTGCTCGAGCGCGTCCACGAGGCCGAAGCCTTCGACGTCGAGGTCGAGATCGAGCGCTACGCTGCGGCGGGCGCCGCACTGGCCGGGTTCGTTTGCGACACGGGCCGCGAGGTGCGCTCGGCGTACCGCGAGGGCAAGACGATCCTCTTCGAGGGTGCCCAGGGCATGCTGCTCGACATCGACGCGGGCACCTACCCCTTCGTGACCTCCTCGAACACCGGCGTGGCCGGCGTGCCCGCGGGGGCGGGGGTCGCGCCCAACCAGATCGACCGCGTGATCGGCATCGCCAAGGCGTACTGCACACGGGTGGGCGAAGGGCCCTTCCCGTCGGAGCTCTCCGGGGCCGACGCAGAGTGGCTGCGCAGCGCGGGTAACGAGTTCGGCGCAACGACCGGCCGGCCGCGGCGCTGCGGCTGGTTCGATGCCGTCGCCGCGCGCTACACCCTCGAGCTCTCCGGCGCGGACACCTGGGTCATGACCAACCTCGACGTGCTCTCGGGGCGCGAGGTGGTGCCCGTGGCCGTGCGCTACCGCCGCGGCGACGAGCGCTGGACCGAGTACCCCGCCAGCGCGGCGACCCTCGACGGGATGGAGGTCGAGTACGACGAGCTGGCCGGCTGGCAGGAGGACATCACTGGCGTGCGCAGCTGGGACGACCTGCCGGCGACGACGAGGGCCTACGTCGAGGGGGTCGAGGAGCGCGTCGGCGTGCCGATCGGCATGCTCTCGGTGGGACCCGATCGGGATCAGGTCATCCCGCGCTCCGCCCGTCGCCCCGCCCTGAATCTGGTCGGAGGCCTCTAGCGCGTGGGCAAGGAACCCGTCGTTCGGCCCGACCTCGGGGGGCCCTTCCCCGAGCACATCGCCATCATCATGGATGGCAACGGACGCTGGGCCGAGGCGCGGGGCATGCTGCGGGTCCAGGGGCACCGGGCCGGTGTGACGTCCGTGCGCCAGGTCGTGACCGAGTGCGCGCGCATGGGGGTCAAGAGCCTGACCCTGTACGCCTTCTCCGCCGAGAACTGGAGTCGACCCGAGCGCGAGATCGGCTACTTGATGCGGCTCCTGCGGGTGTTCCTGCACCGCGAGCGCCGCACCCTGATGGACAACGACGTGCGCCTGCGCGGGCTGGGCCGCCTCGAGGACCTGCCGGCCCCGGCCCTGGCCGCCCTGCGGCGCACGGAGGCGCAAACCGCGGCGAACCCGGGCATGCTCCTGCGCCTGGCCCTGTCCTACGGCGGGCGCACGGAGATCGCGGACGCGACCCGCGCCCTGGCCCTCGACGTCAAGGCTGGCCGGCTCGACGCCGACGCGATCGACGACGACACCCTGCGCGCGTACCTCTACGACCCGGCCACCCCGGACC
>JAJFFA010000981.1 GCA_021776885.1 Planctomycetota bacterium | reverse complement strand
AGCTGGCTGCGCGTCCTCGTCTGCCTCGCTCTGCTCTCGGGGAGCGCGCGTGCCCACGATGGCCCGCCGTACCCGATTCTGGTCGACGAGTTGCTCTCCGGCTGGACCCTGTCCGTCTGGGCCGATCCGGACGTGGGCACGGGGACCTTCTACTACTACGTCGACCCACCCGCGGGCGCGGAAGATCCCGGCGAGGTGCGGGTCGAGGCCCATGCCCGGGCGGCCGACGGGACGTCCGCCGACGTCTCGTCGACGAGCCGCGACCCGGGGCCGGGCGCTCCCTTCCAGCAGATCGGTAGCCTCGACTTCGACCACCGCGGCACGTGGCCCACGCGCTTCGTCCTACGCACCCGCGCCGAACCGGCGCGGGTCCTGGGCGAGCTCTCCTACGACCTCCAGGTGACCCCCCCCGGCCTGGGGCCGGTGGACCTCGTCTGGTTCGCCCTTCCCTTCCTCGTGATCGCAGGGCTCTGGCTGCGTGTGCTCCTCGCCCAGCGCGCTCACGACCGCTCCAATCCGCCTGCCGACCACGCCTCATGACCCGCCCTTGCCCTCCGCCCCTGACCCTCGTGGCGCTGCTGCTCTTCACCTCCGCCGCCTCTGCCGTCCAGGGGGGACCGGACGACTCGCGTCCGCCCTAGTCCTTCCTGCGCTCGAAGGAGGACTGGTCGGACTTCCGAGCAGCCCAGCCTCCACGGGACCCCTTCGATGCGCTCAAGCACGTCGAGCTCTCCGACGGAGGCGACGTCTGGGTCAGCTTCGGCGGGCGAGTCGAGGCACGCTTCGAGGGCTGGCGCAACTTCGCCTTCGCCGCAGCCAACGACAACGAGTTCGTCCTCAGCCGGGCCCTGCTGCACGCCGACCTGCACGTCGGCGAGCGCGTGCGTGTGTTCGTCGAGGGCAAGAGTGCCCAGGCCACGGATCGCGATCTACCCGGGGGCCGGCGCACGCTCGACCTGGACACGCTCGAGCTCCAGCAGGCGTTCATCGACGTCGCCCTACCCCTTGCCGGGGGAACCCTGACCCTGCGGCCCGGGCGCCAGGCCTTGCTCTTCGGCGCCCAGCGCCTCATCAGCCCCCTACCCTGGGGGAACACCCTGCGCCACTGGGACGGCCTGACCGCCCAGTGGCGCGCTGAGAGCTGGTCGCTGACCGCGCTCGCCACGGCCTTCGCCCCGGTGCAGAAGACTTCGTTCAACGACACGGACGACGACACGACGCTCTACGGGCTCTACGCCCGGCGTGAGCCCCAGGACGGGGGCCACGGGCTCGAGCTGTACCTGCTCGCGAACGAGCGCCCAGGCGTCAGCGTCAACGGAACCACGGGGCACGAGGAGCGCCAGACCCTGGGTGCACGTGCCCTGGGTCCGCTTGTGGGGCGGACGGACTACGAGGTCGAGGCCGCGTGGCAGACGGGTGAGGTGGGCGCCGGCGACGTCAACGCCTGGTTTCTGGCCGCGCAAGCCGGCTGGCGACCGGAGGGCCTGCGCGGAGCGCCACGCCTCTGGCTCGGGCTCGACCTGGCCAGCGGCGACGACGAGCCGGGGGGCGACGTGGAGACCTTCCACCAGCTCTTCCCCCTGGGCCACGCGTACCTGGGGTTTGTCGACGCGATCGGGCGCCAGAACATCGCCGACGCCAGCCTGGGCGGGAAGTGGAGCATCGATCAGGCCACGAGCGCGTCGACCGCGCTGCACTCGTTCTGGGTCCTCGATGACGACGACGCCCTGTACAACGCCGGTGGCGTGGCCTACCGCTCGGGCTTCGAGTCCAACGAGGTGGGAGTCGAGCTCGACTTCCGCGTCGACCACCGCCTCGACCGCCACGCGGCGCTCTACGGCGGCTACAGCCACTTCTTCGCAGGCGACGCGCTCGAAGAGAGCGGTTCTGCCGAAGACGTGGACTTCTTCTATCTCGGCCTGGGCTTCACCTTCTGATCCCTTGATCCCCGTGCAGAGTGCGTCCTGTACTCCGCGCCAGGGCGCGCGCTCGAGCTCGAGTCGAGAGTGGCGGGGCACGTCTTCCTCGCCAGCCTCGAGCGCCCGGGCCAGCTCTTCCTCCCTGCGCTCGACGGCGAGGTGTGCGTCGAGCCGATCAACCGCCGGTGAGCAGCGCGCGCAGCTCGCCCTTGAGGATGCGCATTGCGCGCGCCGCCCCCTCGCCCAGGGTAGGGGCCGAGAGCAGGTCGCTGGTCTCGAAGGGGTCGCGCTCCAGGTCGTAGAAGCGCTCGGTCCCGTTCGAGCGCACCCGGTACTTGAAGCGCCGACCGCGGATCGCGCGCTTGACGTTGTTTGCCGAGGGGGCGGACTCCGCGAAGACGAACTGCCGCAGGGAGGGCTGGACCGGGTGCCGCATGTACGGCACCAGGCTGACCGAGTCCAGGCGCCGACCGGCGGGCAGGCCGGCCTGGGCGTCGATCCCGGCCAGCTCGGCCGCGGTGGCAAAAAGGTCTGTGATCGAGACGCGCCCCGCAATCTCGCGCCCCGGGGCGACGATGGCCGGGCTGCGCATCAGGAGCGGCACGTTGATGCCGCCCTCGTACGTCGTGCCCTTGCCGTGCCCGTCGATGAAGGGCGGCTCGACGGCCTCGTTCTGGGTGCCATTGTCCCCGACGAAGAATACGGTCGTGCGCGCCTCCTGAGCCGGGGAGAGGGCGGCCAGGATGCGACCGATCTCGCGGTCCATGGCCTCGACCGCCGCCTTGTGGTGCAGGGCCGGCGAGGCGTCCGGGTCGCCCTGCAGGTCGAAGCCATGCAGCGCCTGCGGGGGAGCGTGGTACGGGGTGTGGGCCGCCTGGAACGCGACGTACAGCAGCCACGGCTCGGGCAGACTTTGGATCGCGCGCACGGCGTCGTCCGCGGTGTCCGTGGTGGCGTAGCGCTGGACCAAGCGCGACCCTCCGTCGACCACCTTGTGGAAGCGGTAGAAGGTGTCGCCGTTGGTGCCGTCGAAGTTCGCGCGAGCGCCGGCATAGGCGTCGAAGCCGGAGAGCACGGCGTGGTCGAGGGGGTCGCCCTCGGCGTTCAGATGCCACTTGCCCAGGGCGACGCTGGTGTACAGGCCGCCGCTTCCCTGGCGCAGGAGCTCGGGCAGGAGCACCTCGGCCAGGTCCAGCCCCTCGGCGAAGGGGTGCCCGCTGGGGTTGCCGCCCAGGCCGTGGCGGAAGGGGTGCCGGCCGGTCAGGAGCGACGCCCGCGACGGCGAGCAGATCGGGTTCGACCAGGCGTTCCGGAACAGCAGCCCCCCGGCGGCCAGTAGGTCCAGGTTGGGCGTGGGGCCCGGCGTCGGAGACTCGCCGTAGGCCGCGACCCGGTCGACGCCGACGTCGTCGGCGACCAGGATCAGCAGGTTGGGCAGGCTCGGCTCACCGGGCGAAACGGCAGCCGGGACCAGCAGCGGGAGGAGCGTGAGCAGGGCCATGGGGTCAGTCCTGGTTCCAGTCTATCCGATCGCGCGCAGCCCGCCGTCTTCAACGCGCGGAGGCGCGCAAGAGCATGTGGGGGCTCTGGGCAGTGAAGGGCTCGCCACGGTGCCCCCCCTCGACCGAGTCGAGCTCGAACCCGGCCGCTTCCAGCATCAGCTGGATCTCGAAGCGCTGGAGCGGGCGCCAGAAGAGTGAGTAGTGGCGGCGCAGGAGCCGGCCGTCCGGTTCGATCTCGTCGTACCAGCCCTTGAGCTCCTGGCGCTGGTCGGCGTCCATGGGCCCTTGCATCGCGAAGCGCGTGTAGGGATTGCCGCTGTGCTCGTTGCGGCGCGTGAAGAAGGGCCTGGGGAGCGGATCGCCCTGGGGCTGAAGCTTGAACGGGCTGATCAGATCGATCAGGAGCCGGCCACCCGTGAGCATGTGCTCACGGATCCGGACCAGGACCGCACGCTGGGCATCGAAGTCCGGGATGCAAGGCAAGGTGTTGAAGGGCATCAGGACCAACGCGAAGCCCCGTTCGGCCAGGTCCAGGCCTGTCGCGTCGGCCTGCTCCAGGGTCAGACGGGCGCCAAGCTCGGGCGGCAGACCCTCCAGCTTGGAGCGCAGGCGCTCGAGCATCCCGGCCGACAGGTCGACGGCGTGAACCCGGTGCCCCGCGCGCGCCAGGGGAATCGAGACACGGCCTGTTCCACAGCCGACCTCGAGGATCGGCCCGCCGAGCTCGGCGGCGTGCGCGAGGAAGCGGGCCACGTCATGGG
>JAJFFA010000099.1 GCA_021776885.1 Planctomycetota bacterium | reverse complement strand
GTGCCGCGGAACACGTGGTCTGCGCTGGCTGCGCTGGTGCTAGGCACGCTCGAGCCACCGCGGAAGACGTACAGAGCACCGCTCAGCTGCTCTCCGAAGGGGGCGCCGACGGCGATGTCAGGCGTCCCGTCCGCGTCCAGGTCGCCGACACCGATCGAGCTGCCGAAGGCGTCGCCGGCCGTGGCGCCCGTCAGGCGCGCATCCGCCGAGGTGATCGCACCGCGGACCAGGTCGAGGGAGCCGTAGAAGAGGAACAGGGCACCGCCGTTCGTGTGCAGCACGTCGTGGCCGGGTGCCCCGACCAGGATGTCCAGTACCCCGTCTTGATCGACGTCGGCGACGGCCAGGGCCTCACCGAACAGGTCCCCTGCGGCGAGGCTGGTGGGGTGCAGGACGCCGTCGGCCAGGCTCGCGTCGAGCACGCTGCCGCGGGCGATCGGCCCGCGGAAGAGGAGCACTGCGCCTCCGACGTGGGCGGCCGAGGTGGCCTCGGGGGCGGCGACGAGCAGGTCCGCGTGCCCGTCCCCGTCGATATCGCCCGTCGCCACGCTGCGCCCCAGGTGTCCGTTGCTCTCGACGCCGACGACGATCACTTCCGCTTGGCTCGCGACGTTGTCCACCGGCACCTGACCATTGCCGACGAAGACGTACGCGGCGCCGCCGTTGGACGCACCCGGGTCGGCGCGGCTGGCACCGACGACCAGGTCGACGTGGCCGTCCCCGTCGAGGTCCGCTCCGCGCTGGGCCAGGTAGGTGAAGGCCGACGACAGGGTCGCCGAGCCGGCCTCGCCTTCGAGGGCCACGTCGACCCGTGCCCCGGGCTGGCCGGGGGGACAGGTGCAGACGAGCTCCGTGTCGGAGAGCACGACGACGTCGCTGGCGTTGCGCGGACCGAAGCGCACGCGGCCGGCGGACAAGCCCGCCTCGAGGAACCCAGCGCCACTCAGGGTCACACGGCTGCCCCCTTCGGCCGGTCCCTGGCGCGGCTGGATCCCGTGCAGCGAGACCCTGGACTCCGAGCCACAGCCCGCCCCGAGGAGCAGGACCATGGCCAAGGGGCCGAGGCGCCAGGGGCTGGAAGAGGGCATATTGGGGCTGTGCACAGGACTACCGCTGAAACCTATCCCGCTCGCCAGCCCGCGGCGGGCCCCCTGCGTTCCTTCCCCGGCCGCCTCGGCGCCCTGGCAACGCTGTGCCTGACGGCCTGCGGCGGCGGCGTCCCCACCCCGGGCCCGTCCGCGAGCAACGACTCGCGGCCGGTCGTATCGATTCCCGGGGACCCGGAAGCCGACCCGCCCCTGGCGGCCTTCGAGCTCGAGGTCCACGAGGTCACCAACGACGCCTTCCGCCGCTTCGTGGAGGCGACGGGCTACGTGACCGAGGCCGAAATCCTGGGCAACGCGGCCGTGTTCCTGTTCGCGCAGGAGGGCGCCCGGCACGGGGGCTGGACCCTGCTCGAGGGCGCCGACTGGCGCCACCCGGAGGGACCGGGGTCGTCGATCGCCGAGCGCGGGACACACCCCGTGGTGCAGGTCTCGTGGGCGGACGCAGCGGCCTACGCCGCGTGGGCCGGGCGGCGCCTGCCGACGGAGCGCGAGTGGCAGCACGCGGCCCGCGGCGGAGACGCGGCGGCCAGCTTCCCCTGGCCCGAGGGCGGGGAGCGGGGCGCGCTGCTGCCGGCGAATGTCTGGCAGGGCCCCTTCCCGGAGCACGACGAGGGCCTCGATGGCTTCGTCGGAACGGCCCCGGTGGGCAGCTTCGCGCCGAACGGCTACGGCCTCTTCGACATGGGCGGCAACGTCTGGGAGTGGGCCGGGGACCCGGACCCCGTGTCGAGCAACCTCGTCCACGGCGGGAGTTTCCTGTGCGCGCGCGAGGCGAGCGTCGGCTTCGCCCCCTGCGAGGGCTACCGCTGCGGGACGTTCCAGGTCAAGCCCCTCGACGACGCGAACAACAACGTCGGCTTCCGCTGCGCGCGCTGATCAGGCGTTGCGTGCGACCAGGGCGGCGGTGTGCGCGGGACCGGTGCCGCAGCAGCCGCCGATCCAGGACGCACCCGCGGCGAGCCAGGTCGCGGCGACCTCGGCGTAGCGCTCCGGCGCGTCCGCGGCGGAGGTCCAGCCCATGCGCTCGTCGGGAGCCCCCGCGTTGGCGTAGCAGCCCAGGGGCACGCCCAGGTCCGCGTCACAGAGGGCCTCGACGTAGGCCCGCGCGCGGGCGGCGGGGACACAGTTGACCAGGGCAGCGCGGGCGCCGCGGGCCACGGCCTCGCGCGCGCCCAGGGCGACCTGGTCCGGGGTCAGGAGGTCGGCCTCGTAGCCGGGCGTGAAGGAGATCCAGACCTCGAGGTCCCGGCCCTGCGCGGCCTCGAGGGCCGCGTCCACGGCCAGGAGCCCCTCGCCCAGGTGGGGGAAGGTCTCGCACAGCAGCGCGTCGCAGCCCGCCTGCACCAGGGCCGTGGCGAGCTCGAAATGGGCGGCTCGGGTCGCCAGGGGATCGCTGTCGGCGGGGGACAGGTCGGGGCGGTAGCAGTCGAGCAGGGGGGCGATCGAGCCGGCCACGGTGTGCTGCGCGGGGACGGCGCAGCGGGCCAGACGAACCGCCGAACGCACGAGCTCGGACCATGTCTCGGGGAACAGGGCCGCGCGGGTGCGGAAGGTGTTGGTGGTGTGCAGGCTCGCCCCTGCCAGGGCATAGGCGCCGTGGATCTCGCCCACGATCTCGGGGTGTGTCTCGAGGGCGTGGGCGCTCCAGCCCGGGAGGGGGGTCGGCACCCCGCGCGCGAGGAGCTCCGTGCCCAGGGGGCCGTCGAGCACCTGCACTCGCCGCCCGTTCGAACTGGCATCCATCGCCCTGAGGATAGGGGGCGCTACAAGTCCGTGGCCAGGATGTAGAGCAGCAGCCCTACGCCACACACAAAACCAGCGACCACGACCCACACGAGCCGCAGCGCTTTCCTGTCCTCCGGCGCGAGGGGCAAGGTCAGTGCAGGAAGTAGAGGACAGCGAAGAGGACGACCCAGAGGGCGCCCATGAAGTGCCAGTACAGGCTGCAGAAGTCCAGGCTGCCGCGCCGGCCGGGGATCACCTGGCTGCGCTTCAGTCGGCGCCGGGTGACCAGCATCCAGACCAGCCCGGCCACGACGTGCAGCGCGTGTAGGCCGGTCAGGGAGTAGAAGATCATGGCGTAGGCGTCCGACGAGGCCAGCAGGCCGCGCAGGATCAGGTCGCGCCAGAGCCAGGTCTGAACGGCGAGGAAGGCCAGCCCCAACAGGGTGGCTCGGTCAAGCCACGGAATGGCCCGCGTACCACGCCCGGCGCGCCAGGCGCGCAACGCG
>JAJFFA010000980.1 GCA_021776885.1 Planctomycetota bacterium | reverse complement strand
TCGGGGGCGGGGCTGGCCCTCCTGCCGGACCTGTTCGGCAGGCCGGGCGAGGGGGCGGGCTACGCCGGGCCGGGGGCCTTCATCGAGCAGGCGGCGGTGCTGGCCCTGCCCACGGCGCTCCTGGTCCTGGCCCTCGCGGCGCTGCTCGGAGCGGGGACGGGCCGGCTGCTGCGGCCGCGGCTCTGGGCGGGCCTGGGGCTCGTGGCCTTCCTGCTCGCCGCGCGTGTACCGGGGGCGACCGAACTCTTCGGCCTGCTGCCCGGCTTCGGCCTGGGGGCCACGGCGCGCGCGGCGTGCGTGGCCAGCCTGGCCCTGGCGCTGCTCGCCGGGGCGGCCCTCGAGGCCGCGCCGCGGCCGGCGCGCCTCGCCTCCGGGCTCGTCGCCCTGGCCCTCGTCGCCCTGGCGCTGCTGCGTCCGGGGTTCGAGACGGGCTTCGGCGAGCTGAGTCCTGGCGAGCGCGCCCCCGAAGCGGTCGGCGAGCTGGTCGGCCTCGATCGTCCCCTGCCCGAGCGCTTGCCCGCGCGGCGCCTGGCCCTCTCGGGCTGGGTGCACCCGGAGCTGCCGGCGCGCACGGCGCGGCTCGTGATCAGCCCCTACTCGAGCGCGGGAGAGGCCTACACCTGGCCCCTGGAGTTGACCCGGGATGACGCGGGGGTCGCGCACTTCGCCGTCCAGGACCTGGAGACCGCGCGTCTCGAGCCGGGGCACTGGCGCTTCACCCTCGAGCTCCACGGTCTCTCACGCGTCGACCCGGGCGAGACCCTGCTCGGGACCCGCGGTCTGGGCGTCGCGACCCTCGCGCGCCGCGCCCGACCGGCTCCCTGGCGCCTCTTGTTCGCCCTGGGCAGCCTCGCCTTCGTGGCCGCAGCGCCCCTCGCGCGACGAGCGGGCGCGCGCTGGTTCGTGTGCCTCCTGGCCGTGGCCTGGGGCCTCGACTTCGCCCGTGGCCAGAACCCGGCCGTGCCCCGCGGCGAGGCCTTTCCCGAGACCCGCACGGGCGCCCTGCTCGCCGAGCTGCAGGCGGCCGGAGCGGGACGCGTGCTGGGCGGGCCAGGCATCCTCGCGGGCAACACCGCCCTGGTGCACGGGCTGGCGACCCTGGCTGGATACGACGCCCTCGACCCCGCCGACTTCGACGCGTTCCGGCCCTACGCCCAGCGCGCGGGCGCCCACGCCTTGCTCGACTGGAACGCCCAGGGCATCGAGCCCGGCTCGGCCGCGTTCCGCCTGCTGGGCACGGACCTCGCCGCGACGCGCACGCCCCTCGACCCGCGCTGGTGGGAACCCCTCGCCGGCCCCGGGGAGAGCGCTCCGGCCGCGGCCGAGCTCCACGTCCAGCGCCTGCGCGACGCCCTGCCCCGGGCCTTCCTGGTGGGCCAGCTCCTGGAGCGCGAGGAAGTGTTGCGCGACCCCGCGGCCTTCGACCCGCGGCAGCAGGCCTTCCTCGATCCGCCCCGGCCGGCCTTCGAGAGCCCCTTCACCGAGGGCCGCGTCGAGGCCCTCGAGATCGCTCACGAGGAGCTGCGCATCGAGGTCTCCGTCGACGGCGAAGCCCTCCTCGTCGTGACCGAGCAGGCCTTCCCGGGCTGGAAGGTCTGGGTCGATGGCGAGCAGCGCGCGCCCGTGCGCGCCGACGGCCTGCTGCGCGGCGTGCTGCTGCAGGCGGGGGAGCGCGAGGTGGTCTTCCGCTACGCGCCGACGAGTCTGCGCGTCGGCCTCGGCTGCGCGGCCCTGGGCGCCCTGCTGGCCCTGGGCCTGCTGGGTCAGCCCAGGTAGCGCTCCTCGATCACGCCGCGGTGGTGCAGCTCGTGACCGGAGATGATCCAGGCCAGGCTACGCGCCGTGAAGGAGTAGCCGCTGGCGCTGCCGACGCGCGCCTCCTGCTCGGCGTCGAAGGACTCGAACAGAGCCAGGCTGGCAGCGCGCACCGCGCGCATCTCGGCCGCCAGGCGCGCCAGGCTGCGCCGTGCAGCGCCGCTGCCCGCGACGAGCACATCCTGGTCGATGTTCGGCTGGGGCGTCGTGTCTCCGCGGGACATGACCAGGGCGCGAGCGGCGAAGATGCGCTCGGTGTCGGCCAGGTGCCCGAGCACCTCCTTCACCGACCACTTGCCCTCGGCGTAGCGATGGTTGCCGTAGTCCTCGCTCAGCCCGGCGAGAAAGTCCTGCAGCTCCTCGCCCTGGTTGCGTAGCTGCTCGAGGATGTCGCCCTCGGGCACGCGCCCGACGTAGAGCTGGTAGTAGTCCGCGTACTCGTCTCGCTTGGGGTACTGCATCACTCGAATGATGACGTCCCAGGCGCTCGCCGGTCATTCAGAAAAGAAGTGCCGGTTTGAACGAGCTCGAATGGATCCGTTCGACCTGTCTTGTGCTGAGAGCCGATACGGAATGCGGGGCACGGCCCCGCGGCAGGAAGGAAGCCGAGGGGGCCTCGAGCCGGTCCCCTCCGGAGGCCCGGCCCAGGCGCGCAGCGCGGGGGCGGGGCCTTCGTCCGCGTGGGGCGGCTGCCCTCATCCGTCCCCGAGCAGCCCCTCGGCGGCCAGGGCGCCGCTGGCCCAGGCGGGCAGCTCGGCGCGCTCCACCTGACCGGGCACGAGGGCACCGAGCTCTTCACGCGCCTCGTCCTCGCGCCCCTCCAGGATCAGGGCCGCCGCCATCTCCATGCGCACGCGCCGCGCCCCCGAGGGCAGCTCCGAGTACTGGCGCGAGACGCGCAGCGACTGGCGGTAGAGGCGCACCGCGTCGTGGTAGGCGCCCTGGTCGACGAAGTCGCGGGCCCAGAGCTGGTGCGCCAGGGCCTCGAGGCCGTCGCGCAGGATCGAGCTCTCCACCTCGGGGGCCAGGGCCATGGCCTGCTCCGCGCTCGTCACCTGGTGACCCAGCTTGGTCAGGAGCGGCAGGCCGAGGTGCGGCCGACCGCGCAGCAGCTCGCCGCCGGCGGTGCGCTCCAGCCAGGCCGGCTCGAGGTCCTCGCCGAGGCGCGCCAGGGCGCCCGCGACCCCCGCGCCGTCCCCCGCCTGCAGGGCCAGCAGGAGACTGTTCGTGAGCAGCGCGGCGTTCCCGGGGTCGACCCCCTCGGCGCGGGCGTAGAGCTCGCGCGCGGCGTCGAGTTCGTTCATCCGAGCGTGGGCGTTGCCCGCCCCGAGCAGGGCCTCGAGGCGCAGGGGGCGCAGGGCCAGCACGGCCTCCCAGGCGGCGAGGACCTCGCCTTCGGGGTGCCCCGTCGTGCGCAGCATGTGGGCCTGTTCGCTCAGGGCCATGGGCGAGTCCGGCGCCGCCTCCAGCGCGCGCTCGATGGCCGCGCGCTTGTCGGCCTCGCCGTGCTTGACGCGCCCGTCCTCCTGGATCTGTGCCCCTTTCGAGAGGGGCGCCAGGGCCGCGCCGTGGCGCGCGAGGGCCAGGGCGCGTGGGGCGTGCCACAGGAGCGCCGCCAGGGGCAGGGCGAGCAGCGCGACGCGCCAGCGCAACAGCTTCGGAGCGGCGGCGGGCAGCAGGCTGCCGAAGAAGGCGAAGGCCAGGGCGTGGGCGGCGGGGCCTTCGAGCAGCGGGGCGTTGGCGCAGGCGTCGGTCAACAGGCCGAGGGTCCCCAGGGCCAGGGCGCCGCGCACGGGATCGGGGCCGGCCAGGGCGCGCAGGGCAGCGAGGAGCAGCCAGCCCAGGGCGGCGAGGCCAGCCAGGGCGGCGAGCGGGCCGCGCTCGGCGAGCAGGGTCAGGTAGTCGTTGTGGGCGTGCTCGACCTCGGTGGTGAAGGGCGCCGTGCGGCCGAAGCTGGCGGCTTCGATGTCCGCGGGGTCGCGCCAGGCGGGGAAGCGCGCCGCGAACTGTCCGGGGCCGACTCCGAAGAGACCCGCGTCCTTGGCCATGGCCAGGGTGCGCGGCCAGGTGCGGCGGCGGAAGGCGACTCCGCCGAAGCTGCCGGCGCTCGCGACGTCCCCTATACCATCGGCACCATCGGCACCAGCCGCAGCGGAGTCGGGATCTCCTGTGGAGCTCTCCTGCGCGACCGGCGTGGGCGCCGGCGAGCTGCCCTCGAGCCAGGTGCGGGCGGCGAAGGCCAGGGCCAGGGTGACGCAGACGAGCAGCGCCAGGCGCGCGCGACCCGGATGGGCGCGGCGGCCGATGCACACGGCGGCCGCGGACGCCACGAAGAGGGACACGCTGGCGGCGTGCACCGGCACGGCCAGGGCGTAGACGCCGAAGGCGAGCAGGGTGGCGGGGAACAGGAGCCGCAGCCCTCCGCGGTGGCCCGCGGCCAGGCCCAGGGCGACGAGGGCGCCGGGTAGGGCGGCCTCGGCCAGGTCGCCCTTGTTCTCGAGTACACCGGCGAAGTCGCGCTGCGGTGCGCCGAGGGTGTCGAAGGCCGCGCCGAGCACCCAGGCCGCGCTGCACAGCACGCTGCCACGGGCGAGGATGGCCCGGCCGCGCGCTCCGAGGCTGGCTGCCGAGAGCAGCAGGGTGACGCCACAGACGAGGATCAGGTGGGCCTGGCTGGCACCGAAGGTGTCACCTGCCTGGGAGGGCCAGACGGACTGGCCCAGGACCAGGGCCACGAGGGCCAGCCAGGGGAGCGCCGGAAGGCTGGCGCGGCGCAGTAGCAGGAGCAGCGCCGCGGGCAGGCTCAGGAGGGCGGTCCAGCCGGCACCCGCCGAGGCCGCGCTCGGGACTCCGTGGAGGATCGGCAGGACCAGCAGCGCCGCCGGCAGCAGCGTGGCCCAGGCCTGCAGCACCTCCAGGCGGGCGGTACGGGGGTCCGGCAGGGCTCGCGGGGCGTGGTCCATCCCGGCGAGTGGAGCAGGGGGGGCTTTGGGGGTCAAGAAACCGGCCCGCGTCCGCTAGGTAGTCCAGGGGGGAGCCGGGGAGGACTATCACGAAGGCGACCCCATGTGTCATCCAGAGGGATCCCCAACGCCATGCGCACCACGCTCCCCTTCCTGCTCACGATCTGCGCCCTCTCGACCGGCTCCTGTGCGTCCCGCGACCGGGTTCCGGCCTGGAAGGGGCTCTCGAGCCGGGCTCGGCCGGCGTCCCAGGCGCCCGCTGCGACGCCCGTCGCCCGGGCGACGGACCCGCGCCCAGGAGCTGCGAGCGGCGACGCCGGGCTCATGGCGCGCCTCTCGCGGGAGATGATCCCGGCCATCCACGTCACGGACGAGGAGAGCCTGCGCGCGGTGCTGGAGCCGGTGCGGAACATGACGGGTCTGCCGATCGTGGTCGATTCGGCCGCGGAGAACGCGGTGCTGGACGCCGGACTGCTCTTCGACTTCCAGCTCGATCACCCGATCTCGGTGCGGGACTTCCTGAACCTGGTCGTACGCCAGGCCTCGGGGGACGTGGCCTGGGTCGTGCGCCACGACGCGGTCCTGGTCAGTACGCCGGATCGCGCCGCCCCGAAGCCGATCCTGGTGTCCCACGACGTGCGCGACATCCTCTTCGGCCGCACGGACTTCAGCGCTCCGCGGATCGACCGTATCCGGCTGCTCGAGGAGCTCGAGGACGACGACGGCGGCGGGCCCTTCGGAGGGGTCGGCGAGCGCGTCACCTCGATCGAGGCCGATGACCTGGCGGTCCTGGTGCAGGAGAACGTGGCCGTGGGCAGCTGGGAGGACGACGGCCGCAGCCTGCAAGCCGAGAACGGGTTCCTGCTCGTCGTGCACGAGCCTGCCGTCCAGGTCGAGGTCCGGCGCCTCCTGGATCAACTGCGCTAACCGATTGGCGCACAAGCGCTTGGTCCTGGAGAGACGCCCGGCCCGGGTGGGCGCGTCGAGGAAGGGGGCGCGGGCGCGACCCAGCCACGGGGATGCCGACCTGTAGAGGGGATGGCTGGCCCTCCCCGACCCGATCCGCGTCCGTGCAGCGTCCCGTCCCGCGAGGATCTCCTGGCCAGTCTGCGAACGCGGCGCGAGGCCCTCGCGCGAATCGTCGCGGGAGATCCCCTGCGCATCGGCCCGGCCTGCCGCCGGCGACTCGCCGAGCGGCAGCCGGGGCTGGACCCCGGACGTGTCCTGGCGCGGGCGCTGGCGCGGGCGGCCCATGGCGCTCCGGGTTTCCGCCGTGGGCAGGCCCTGGCCGCGTGGATCGGCGAGCGCGTGGACGAGGCCATCGACGACCTCCTGGAGGAGCGTGCCGCCGGGGCCGCCGCCGAGCAGGGGCGCGGGGGACTGATATCATCCGAGGAGGAGAGACCTTGACGAACCTGCCGGACCCGACCCTGGAGCGGCGCCGCTTCCAGTTGCTCCTCAGTGCGACGCGCGGCTCCCTGGTACAGCGCATCGCCAAGCGTCTCGGCCCGCGACTGGCCGCGAGCGTCGATGCGGAGGACATCCTGCAGCAGGCGTCGATGACGGCCTACGCGCGCTTCGCGCGGGACCGCCCGCGGACGCGCCGCGGGTTCGTGACCTGGATGCTCTGTATCGCGGAGTACGAGATCAAGAACACGGCGCGCCGGCTCGCCCCGCGCTCGCGTCCGCGGCACGACACCGCCCTGCCGCCGTCGATGTGGGGCTGCCTGCCGGACGACCCCCTCGTGCGCGCACGCCCGGGCGCGAGTCCGGAACGCCGTGAGGGCTTCGAGCGCTCGCTCGAGAGCGTCGCGGGCCTGGACGACATGCAGCGCGTGGTGCTGGTCCTGCGCGACTTCCTCGGACTGACCCTCGAGACAGCCTCCTTCGTCACGGGCCGCTCGCGGGAGGCGACGCGCAGCCTGCACGCCCGCGCGCGGGCCGCGTTGCGCGGGTAGGAGGGGGCCCAGGGGGGCTTTGCCCCGAGCGCCGACCTCAGCGGGTTCCGGCGCCCTCG
>JAJFFA010000979.1 GCA_021776885.1 Planctomycetota bacterium | reverse complement strand
GTCATCCCGCGCCAGCCCGAACAGACGCGCAGCGTGGCCTTCGCCGCGCGCCGCTTCCCCCTCCCGAAGGGTGCGGACTGGGCAGCGGCCGTGGCCGAGTTCCAGCGCCTCCAGGCCAAGCTCGAGGCCGAGCTCGCGGGCGGGCCCCACGCCCTGGCCGCCTCGCCGCGCTTCGAACTCGACGACGCGGCCCTTCCGACCGCCGTGGTCCTGCGCCTCGAGGCCGTCTCCGAGGCGCTGCCCGAGGGCTTCCGCCTGCACCCCGCCGCCGACTGCATCCAGTGGCCCCTGGTCGCCTTCGACCAGGTCGGGCCCGATCGCCTGGCCCGCATGCGGGGCGCGGCCGAGGAGGCGGGAGGGCGCCCCGGGACGGCCTGGGTCCATTTCAGCAAGGGAACCTTCCCGATTCAGCTCGTCCTGCCCTACGAGCCCCTCTGAGCCGGCTCCCGCAGAGGGTCCTGGGTCCCTCGGGCCGGCGGACTGTCCCCCCTGGAGGGCAGCCCTGGTCCCGCTGGGCGCCGTTCCGGCGGGCCGTCTGGCCCGGCACCCGCCCACGGACCCCCACCCGCGGCGCCGGGGCATGGCATTCTATTTGCCGGACGACTGCCCTCCCCGGCATCCGGCCCGGCCCCCTACCAGCGACCTGTCATGGCCTTCCTTCGACTCGACTCCCGACTCCTGACCCTGGGCAGCGCCCTCCTGGTCGCCCTCCTGGCCCTCGACGTGGAAGCCTACGCCCAGCGCGGCGGGTCGCGCAGCACACCGTCGCGCAGCACCCCATCGCGCTCGGTCGGCGGCTCACGCCCGACGGCGCGGCCCTCGACCCCCAGCCGCTCGTACAGCTCGCCGAGCCGCTCGTCGACTCCGTCGTACACGGGGTCGAGCAGCAGCAGCCGCCCGAGCTCGGTCGGCTCGACCTCGCGTCCCAGCTACGGCGGTGGCAGCAGCTCGAGCGGCTCGTCGGGTTCGAGCGTGCGCTACACCCCCTCGACGCCCAGCGTCACGAGCCGCCCGGACAGCACGTCGTCCTCCTCCGGCTCGAGCAGCTCGCGCTCCCTGCCCACGGTGGGTGCGGGTCCCAGCGCCAGCCGCGCGGGGGGCACCCCGGTCGTCTCCGGCGGCGCAAGCTCCAGCTACGACGGCTGGCGCGCGCGCAACACCACCACGACCAGCACCTCGCCGGGCTCCAGCTCGACCTCGACGCCGATCCGGGACAGCGGCAACGTGATCGACTTCGGCATCGCCTCCCCGGCTCCGCGGCGCCCCGCCTTCCCCAGCCCCTACGGCAGCTCGAGCCGCGAGCGCAGCGAGGTCCCGTCCCAGCGCACACGCATCCTCGGCGACCAGGGCAGCCAGACCGGCGCCGGCGCCAGGATCGACGCCGTGCGACCCAAGGTCAGCTTCCGCTCCGGCAACGTCACGCGCTCGGACGTGCTCGAGCGCTACCGCGGAACGAGTTCCGACGCAGCTGCGGAGCGCACGGCCGCGGACCGCACGGCCGCACGTGAAGACGTCCCGCTGCTCTCGCGCACCCGTGGCGCCACCTCGAGTGCCGTGCGTCCCGAGCTCGACGCCGGGCCGTCGAGCACCCGCGGACGCGCAGATGCCCCGCTGGATGAACGCGCAGACAAGCGCGGGGACAGCCGCAGCGACACGCGGGTCGATGAACGCAAGAGCGAGACGCGCCCCAGCTCCAAGGAGACGCGCCCCACCCGCGGCGACCTGGGTCGCTCCGTGCGCGATCTCTCCAGCCAGGACAAGACCCGCGCGCGCGACGTCAAGGACCGCAGCGAGGCGGCCGGCCGCGTGCTCGAGAGCGGCCTACGCGTCGCCTCCGCCACCCTGCTCGGCGCGACCGGCGTGCGCGGCGCAGGCTCGATCGTGGCCACCGACCGCGGCGTGTCGAAGTGGAAGAACCAGAACTACGGGCTGTACTACGGCCTCAACTGCCCGAGCTACTTCTTCAGGGGCTTCAACTACTGCGGCTACGGCTGGCTGGGCTACGGCTGGAGCTGGTGCTGGAACTACTACTGGTACGACTGCGGCTACTACTGGTGGTACCCGCGCACCTACTCCTGCTACCGACCCTTCTACAGCTACGTCGTCTACCAGACGATCGAGCGCGAGGTGCCGGTCTACATCCAGTCCGACACCGTCGCCGCGGACGCCGGCAACGTGGTCTACATCGAAGACGGCGACGTGGTCGCGGGCGGCGGCGGCTCGGAGCCGCGCAACCTGGCCCTCGAGGAGTCCCTGGGACGCGCCGCGGACTACTACCTGATCCTGGGCGACCGCGCCTTCCGCGAAGAGCGCTTCGGCGACGCCGTGCACTACTACGCCAAGGCCGTCGAGTTCGGCGGTGAGGAAGGCGTCCTGTACCTGATCCTCTCCGACGCGCTCTTCGCCACGGGCGACTACCACTACGCGGCCTACGCCCTGCGCCGTGCCCTCGAGCTGGATCCTGCGCTGATGGAGTCGGTGATCGACAAGCGCTCCTTCTACAGCGATGCCCGCGCCTTCGACCGTCAGCTCGCAACCCTGGAGCTGTACCTCGAGGACCACTTCCTGGACGACGACGCGCGCCTGGTGCTGGCGGCGAACTACCTCTTCGGTGGGCGCCCGGCGGCGGCGGTCGACCTGCTCTCGAGCTCGTTCAGCGAAGACGTACGCGAGTCGGATGCGGGCAGGCTGCTGCTCGAGTCCGCCCAGGCGCTGCAGTTCGGCACGCCGAGCGACGACTAGCCCGAGCCCCCCGCGAGCCCCCAAGAAACAGGGGCGGCGTCCCGCCGCCCCTACAGCTCGCGCGGTCCCTCGTCCCCGCTGAAGACCTCGATGCGCGGCCGCCTGCCGAAGCGCGCCTCGAAGCGCTCGGCGACGTGCGCGCTGGCGCGCTCCTCCGCGCCGCGCTCCATCAGGAGCACCGCGCAGCCGCCGAAGCCCGCCCCCGTCAGGCGCGCGCCGAGCACGCCCTCCGCCTCCTCGCCCGCCGCGACCATCACGTCGAGCTCGTCGCAGGAGACCTCGTAGAGCTCGCGCAGTGAGGCGTGGGCTTCGGTCATCAGGGCGCCGAAGCGCGCCAGATCGCCGCTCTCGAGTGCCTTGCGCGCCGCAAAGGTGCGCTCGACCTCCCCCGCCACGTGGCGCGCGCGGCGCGCGACCTCGGGCGCGAGATCGCCGGCGTAGGTCTCGACCACTCGCCCGGGCACGTCGCGCAGACAGGTCGCCCCCGGGACCCGCGGCCCGAGAACCTCGAAGGCCAGGGCGCACTCGGCGACGCGCTTGTTGAACTCGCCCTGGGCCAGCTTGCGGCGCACGCCGGTGTCCGCGACGGCGATCGAGACGGCGTCGAAGTCGAGGGGCAAGTGCTCGTGGCTCGAGTCCTTGCAGTCGAGCCACAGGACGTGCCCGGGGCGCGCGAAGCCGATGGCGTAGGGGTCCATGATCCCGCAGTGCACGCCGACGAACTCGCGCTCGGCGCGCAGGGCCGCGGCGACCAGGTCGTGGGTGTCGGTCGAGAGGCCCCAGACGCGGGACAGGGCGAAGGCCGTCCCGACGCAGATCGAGGCCGACGACGA
>JAJFFA010000978.1 GCA_021776885.1 Planctomycetota bacterium | reverse complement strand
TGGCCATCGTCCTGCCGACCCTGGTCCTCGCCGCCCACCTCGATCAGCGCGCCGGCCTTGCGCCGCGCGACCTGGCCTGGACCGCGGTCGGGGGACTCGCCTGTGCCGCCTGGCTGGCGGCGGCGAGTGCCCGGGCCGCGGGGGCGCCCGCCGCTCGGCTGACCTACGAGTTGCTCTTCTGCGCCGGCCTCCTGGGGGCGCCGCTCCTGAGCTACTGCCTGGCCCTCGACGCGCTGGCCCCGGGGGGGCTCGCCGCCCTGGCCCAGGCCAGCCCGCTGCACTGGATCCACTCCCGCGCCCTGGGCGCGAGCACGGCCTCGGCCGGCGTCCCCGCAGCCCTGGGGCTGTGCGCCCTGGTCCACGTCGCGGTCGAGGGCGCCCTGCGGCTGGCCCCCGGGGAAGATCCGTGAGCGCGGTTCTGGCGCTCGTGATCGGCCTCGTCGCCGCCGCGAACGGCGAGCGCGCGCACCTGGCCCAGGTCGAGCTGGTCGGGCCGCTCTCTTCCGCGCGCTTCGAGCCCGTGGCGACCGACGGCACAGTCGGGGCGGGCCAGCTCGGGTCGACCCGCGTCGAGGGCGGCTTGCGGGTGGGGGAGCGCCGGCGCCTGGTGCTGCCCCTGCCCACGCGTCGCCCGCTCGAGGTGTCGGTCGAAGGTGAGGGCAGCGCCCGCTTCGAGGCCTGGCTCGCCGAGCCCGACGAAGAGCCCCTGGCCGGGCTCAGCGCCGGGCTGCGCGCCCGTCCCCTGCCGCCGGTCGAGGACCCGAGCCGCGGCGGTCTCGCGCAGCCGACCTGGGCGCTGCTGGCGGCGGGCGCAGCCCTGGTCCTGTCCCTGCGGCGCCGGCCGGCCTGGGCCCTGGCCCTGGCCGTCGCCCTGGCCGGCACGGGCTACGCCCTCGAAAGGCGCCTGGCCCCGGCCCCGGACCCGGGCCTGCTCTTGTACGACGGGGACCTGTCCGTGGGGGCCTGGCGCCGCGCGGAGGCGCGGGCGGCGCAGCTCAGCCTGACCCCGCCACGGGCGGGCAGCGCGTTCAGCGTCGTCGCCCGTCCTGCGCAGGCGCCCCTCTCATGGGTCGTGAGTCTGGACGGGGACTGGTGCGCCTACGCCCCCGGGGCCCGGGTCTATGCCCTCTCGAGCGCGGCCCCTGGGGCGGAGAAGGGAGCTCAGGGAGGGCTGGCGCGCGGGGCGAACGGGCTCTTCGACCTGGCCGAGGTCTGGTGGCGCGAGGCGGGGGAGTGGAGCGCACGCGGTCCCTGGCTGAGCGGGGCTCCACTCAGCGCAGCGGAGGGCGCTGCGCAGCACGCCGAGAGCCCCCCCGGCTGGCTGGCTTCCGGGCTGCCCCAGGGGGTGCCCGTGCTCCTGGCCCGGGCGGCCCAGGACGAAGGGGGCCGACCGGTCTGGCTGCGGGTCACCGGGCTTTGAGCCAGGGCCTTGATGTCCCTGGCACCCGTGCGTACGCTCTCTCGCTCCTTTTCGGGCGCTCCGCACCGCTGCGGCACGTCCCGAGGCGCCCCCGTTGGCGCCAGCCGAACCGATTCAGATCACCCCGAGGCCTCCGTATACAACGGGGGGCGGGCCCGCCATGACCACCACACACGTCCGCGCCGCCGATACCGAGGAGCGTTGGCTCCTGTACGACGCTTCCGAGCACAACCTCGGACGCATGGCTGCGCAGATCGCCACGCGCTTGATGGGCAAGGACCGTCCGACCTACACCCCGAGCGAGCCGGGCAACACCCACGTCGTCGTGATCCACTCGGCTACCGCGAAGCTGTCCGGAAAGGACAACGACGCCAAGCTGTACAAGCACTACACGGGCTACCCCGACGGCCTGCGCGAGGTCCAGATCGGCAAGGTCCGTGAGCGCCGCCCCAACGACATCATCACGTTGGCGGTGCGCCGCATGTTGCCCAAGAACCGCCTCGGGCACCGTATGCTCTCCAGTCTCAAGGTGTACCCCGGTGCCGACCATCCCCATGGCGCCCAGAAACCCGTGAAGGTCGAGACCCTCTAGATCATGGCAGTCGTCAATCCTTGGACCTGGGGCCTGGGTCGCCGCAAGAGCGCCGTGGCCCGCGTCCGCATCAAGGCCGGAGCCGGCGGTTTCGTCGTCAACGGCAAGCCGATGGAAGACTTCTTCTGCACCATCGAGACCCGCAATCAGGCCACTTCGGCGCTGAAGGTGACGGAGTCCGAGGGGACCTACGACATCTTCGTCAACGTCAAGGGTGGCGGTCCGACGGGGCAGTCGGGAGCGGTCGGCCTGGGCGTCGCCCGGGCGCTCAGGACCATCAACCCGGCCCACGATGAGGTGCTGCGCGAGCACGGTCTGATGACCCGGGACTCGCGCATGAAGGAACGCAAGAAGTACGGTCGGCGCGGAGCGCGCCGCGGCTTCCAGTTCTCGAAGCGCTAATCCGACAACGCACCCACGGGTGGGGCTGGCCACGGTGGCGGGGGAGACCCCGCCCCGCTACCGTCCCCGCAGACCCGGGCTGCTGTCCACGGCGCGGGCGTGCCCCGCGCCGACTTTTTTGCTAGATCACACGGACGCTCCTGCGCGACTCCCATGGCCGGCCACTCCCATTCCGCCAACATCAAGCACCGCAAGAATGCGGTGGACGCGAAGCGCGCGAAGATCTTCAGCAAGCTCGCGCGGCACATCATCTCCGCCGCGCGCCAGGGCGGCGCTGACCCCGAGATGAACCTGAAGCTGAAGTACGCCGTCGAGAAGGCTCGCGCGGCGAACATGCCGAAGGACAACATCGAGCGCGCGATCAAGCGCGGCACCGGGGACAAGGACGGCGACGACTTCGAGGAGCTGGTCTACGAGGGCTACGCCGCCGGCGGCGTGGCCCTGCTCGTGGCCTGCCTGACGGACAACCGCAACCGCACGGCGCCCGAGGTCAAGTACACCTTCGATCACTGCTCGGGCAACATGGGCGCCACCGGCTCGGTGGCCTTCCTGTTCGACTTTCGCTCCGTGTTCGTCGTCGAAGTCGGCGGCCGTAGCGAGGACGAGCTGATGGAGATCGCCCTGGAGGCCGGCGCCGAGGACCTCGTCGCCGAGGACGAGCTGGCCACGATCTACGCCGAGGCAGCGGCCTTCCTGAGCGTCAAGGAGGCGCTCGAGGCCAAGGGCCTCGAAATGGCGTCCGCCGAGACCGGCTACGTGCCGAAGAACACCATCACGGTGGAGTCCAAGGACGACGCCAAGAAGATCCTCAAGCTGATCGAGACGCTCGAGGAGAGCGAAGACGTCCAGAACGTCTACGCGAACTACGACATGCCGGACGAGTGGATCGACGAGCTCTCGAGTTGAGCCCGCTGTCCCTCGCCCGATCTTGAGACCACGGACCCGGTAGCGAAAGAGCTCGGAGGCACCCCATGGGCGACGGACTGCGAACCTTGCATGTCGTGAGCAGCGACGAATCCCTGCTCGCATCTACCTCGGCCGCCGCCGACTCGCTCGACGGCTGGGAGGTGGCGCAGATCGCGACCCAGGAGGAACTGCTCGAGCACCCGCCCGCCCTGGGCGACGTGCTGCTCGTCGACGCCTGGCTGCGCGGCCGCAACGTCTACGAGTTCTGCCGCACCCTGACCGGGCAGACGCGTTGCCGCACCTTCCTCGTGGTCGACCAGGGCAACGACCTGGCCGGTCCCATCGCGCGCTTCTGTGGAGCGAGCGGCGTCCTGCGCCGGCCCCTGTCGCGCTCGACCCTGACCGAGGCCCTGCAGGACGGCGCCTTCCCGCGCGGTCCCTTGCCCCACGAGGGGCGCGAGGGGGGTGACCAGGCGGGGGCCGAGCGGGCCGACGCACTCGACCTGCCGGCGTCGCTCCTGCGCGACATCAACACGGGCCAGCCGGACACCTCCCTGGTGCACGCGCTGATCGACCCCGAGACCGGCCTGTTCAACTACGGCTTCCTCAACATCAAGCTCGACGAGGAGTTCAAGCGCGCCAAGCGCTTCGACCAGCCCCTGGCCTGCGTGATGCTCGGGTTCGAGGGGCAGGCCACCTCCGAGGTCCTGCGCGAGCTCTCCAGCATCTTCCTCGAGACCTCCCGCGACACCGACCTGCTGGGCCGCTTCGACGAGAACTCGTTCCTGTTCCTGTTGCCGAACACGGGTCCGGACGGCGCCTCGATCATGGCCTCGCGGGTCACGGCCATGGCCGCCGAGCGCAATCTGCGCGACCTGGTGGGGGACGCCCTGGTGCTCTCCGTGGGCATCTCGAGCTATCCGCACCCCGACTTCGCCGAGCGCGAGGACCTCTACGGCTCGGCGCGCAAGGCCTTCTTCGACGCCCGCGCCGAGGGCGGCGGGGTGATCTGCGTCTGATCGGAGTCGCTGCGGAACCCAGCGCGGCTCTGCGGGCAGCGCCGGGGACTGACGGCCCGGGATGCCGGGGCCCGACGGCCCGGGACTACCGGGATTAGTTGGAGAGCGGGGTACCCTTGGGGTATCCCCTCCGGCCTGCCAGGGCGGAAATGTCGCTCGCCTGCGGGCGCAGGAGGGGTGTCCATACCGATGTCCATCCGACTCCCCTTCTCCCTGCGCCGCGCGTGGCGCCTGTTCGAGGCTCGCCGCGCCCTGGGTGCGGGCGAGCCCGAGCGCGCACTCGACCTGCTCGACGGCCTGCCGAGCGACGTCGAGTCGCCGCGGGCTGTTGTCCTGCGGGCGCGGGCCGTCGAGGCTCTCTGCCGTCGTGCGGAGCAGCGCATGGGCGAGGGCCGCGAGCGCTCGGCGCGTGCGCTCCTGGCGCGGGTCGCCCGGGCCGAACCCGACGTCGCCGCGCAGTGGCGCAATCGACTCCTGCCGGCGCGCCTCGAGACGCCGGACAGCGGCCCCGCCATCCAGGACCTCCTGGCCCAGATGCGTTCGGCGCCGGCCTCCGAGCCGCGCCGCCCGCCGGCCAGTGCTCCGGCCCCGGGGCGCGGTGAGCGCAACGCCCCGGCGCCGC
>JAJFFA010000977.1 GCA_021776885.1 Planctomycetota bacterium | reverse complement strand
CCGCCGCCGCCCGGATCGGCTAGTGTGGTCGCCCCGGACCCCCCTGCCATGACCAGCCGAACCACCACCCCCCCCAGTCCCCGTCGCCTGCTCCCCGCTCCCATGATCCTCGCCCTCGGAGTCCTCGCCCTGTGCCTGTCGGGCTGCCTGCTCGACCCGAAGCCCGAGGGGCCCTCGAAGCAGGACCGCGTCGAGCTGCACTACGAGACGGCTCTGCGCTACTGGGAGATGGACGAGGTCGAGCGCGCCCAGGACCAGGTCGAGCGCGCCCTGGCCCTGGACGAGGACGACCCGCGCCTCAACCTGCTCTACGGCTGGATCCTCCTGCGCCGCGACACCGCGGACGATGTGCTCCTCGCCGAGCAGCAGTTCCGCAAGCTGGCCAAGGACGATGACTACCGCGCCCGCCGCGGGCTGGCGCAGACCCTGGAGCGCAAGGGCATCCTCTACGACGAGGCCTCGCGCGCCATCGCCTCCGGCCTGCGCGTGACCGAGGCCGTGGACCCGGCTGCCCGCGCCAGCGAGCTCTCGGACAAGGCCCTCGAGTCCTGGCGCGAGTCGGTCTCGCTCTACGAGGCCACCCTCGAGCTGCGCTCCGACGACCGCGAGTCGATGAACGGACTGCAGCGCGCGAACGTGCTCCTGGGCCGACGCGTCGAGAGCCTGCGCTGGTCGGACCGTCTGCTCGAGAGCCTCGCGGCCCACTCGTCGTTCTGGCGCAAGCGCCTCGACGACCCGGACCTCTCGGCCTCCGAAGAGCGCCACGCGCGCCGCCTCCTGGCCGAGGATCAGGAGCTCGAGGTCAACACCTTGATGCACGCCGCCTCGGTCGAGGTCTCCATGGGGCGCGCCTCGAGCGCCGTCGCACGCCTGGACATCCTGATCGAGCGCCGTCCCGACTTCCCGGAGGCCTACAGCCGCCGGGCGCAGCTCCTGTTCGACACGGGCCAGTACGAGCGCGCGATGAACTCCCTCGACCGCTTCCTGCGCCTCTCGCCGGAGCCCTTCGAGAGCGAGAGCATCCGCCGCGCCTACACCCTGCGCTCGGAGATCGAGGTCGCCATGGCGACTGCGGACCCCGGGGCCTGAGCCCCGCGTACCCCGGGGCCTGAGCCCCGGGCCCCTCACTCCATCCAGCTGCGCGCCGCCGCGCGGCGTGCGTCCGGCTCCGCCTCCGCGTCGTAGTCACGGGTCTCCCCGAACGCACGCTCGAGGCCTCCGATCGCCAGCTGACGGGCGTACAGGTCCTCGGACAGGAGCAGGGACGCCAGGGTGTGTTTGGCACGGGAGTCCCCGACGGCCAGGCGCGCGCGCGCGGCCTGGGCCAGGAGGCGATCCCCCGGGCCGGCCTCGGGCGGCACGGTGTCGAGGGCGATCAGGCGCCGCACGCGCTGTTCGTAGCGCTCGAGGGCCGGGAGGGTGGCCGGGTCCGCGATGCCCTCGAGGGCCCAGGCCGCCCAGGCGGCGACGGAGAGCACGGGGTCACGCAGGGTGGCGGCCAGGGCCGGGGCCGAGCGCGGATCGGCCAGGCGACCGAGGATGCGGCAGATGAGCGCGCGCTTCGACCCGAAGCCCGAGGGGTACTTGAGCCCGCGCACCAGGCCGGGGACGGCGTAGCGTCCCATGGCGAAGAGCTCCTCTTCCATGTCCTGGTCCGCCGCGGAGCCCGAGGGGCCCAGGTCGCTGCCGCCCAGGTTGCTGACCAGGTGGCGCGCGTGGGCCTCGGCGATCGGGTCGCGCTCCGGGTCCGGCGGGATCAGGGCCGCGGCGCCGCCCTCCTCGGCCCACCAGGCCTGCAGCTGGGCGATGGCGTCGAGGCGCAGGGGACGCGGGGCCAGGGGCTCATAGCCTTCGTGCACGCCGGTGACCGCGAAGAACAGCTCGAAGAAGCGCTCGCGGATCAGGTCGTCGCCGTGCTCGAGGCCCTGCAGCAGGACCGGGATCCCCGCCGGGTCACCGAGGCGCGCCAGGGCGTAGGCCACGTCGCGCCGGGTCTCCGCGTAGTGCTGGCGCTGCATGGCGGCGCGCATGGGCGCGACCGCGTCCCTGTCCTCGAGCTCGGCCAGGGCCAGGGCCGCCTCGCGCACCACGTCCGGGTCGGCGTCGCCGAGCAGGGTGCGCAGGGCCTCTTCGTGGCCGCGTAGGTGCAGGCGACCGATGGCGTCTGCGGCGCTGGCGCGGTCGAGGGCGGCGGGCGCAGCGAGGGCGCGTCCCATGGGTGCGGCGATGTCGTCGCCGAGCCAGACCAGGCGCGCGACCAGGTCGCGGGTGTGTAGGCGCACGTACAGCTCGTCGTGCTCGAGGGCCTCCGTGATCAGCCCGCGCGCGGGCGTGCCGATCTCCTCGAGGACCTTCAGGGCCTGGTTGTAGGTCTTGTTGTCCCACGAGCCGAGGGCCGCGATCAGCTGGGGCACCGCCGGGAGCCCGATCTCGGCCAGGCGCGAGCGCGCGGCCACGTTGGCCGCGGGCACCGGGAACTGGAACAGGTCGATCAGGCCGGCGACGTCGTCCGCGGGGATCTCGACCTCGACCGTGCCGATGGGCGGACGGGCGTAGTCGACCAGGTTGGCGACGCTCGACTCCTCCGACGAGATGCCCTCGGGGGTGACGACGCGCACGTCGGGGGCGCTCTCCACCGGCTCGTCCGAGGGGGTTACCCCGGAGAAGGGGATCGTGCGCGACTCGAGCACCCGCGACAGGTCGGGGTGCTCGTCCTCGATCGGGAAGTAGAGCTTGTAGTAGAGGGTCGTCTCGATCGTGCCCTCCGCCACGGACAGGGGCACGCGGTGGGTGCGGGTCTCGCCCCCCGGGATCTGGGTGTTGACCGGGAGCTCGAGACCGTAGGGGCGCTTGTACGGATCGCGGAAGACCCTGCGCGAGCGGGCGACCTCTGCGCCGGTCAGGTCGCGCACGATCACCAGGGACTCGACCGAGCGCTGCTTCAGCTCGGTGGGGAAGTTGTGGCCCGCGCCGCGGTTCTTGATCGTGACGACCGCGGCGCTCTCCTCGACACCGGCCTCGTAGGCGTAGGCGCGCTTGAGCTGGGCCTCGCTGCGCGAGCCGGGGAAGACGTGGGTGCGCACCGGACGCACGGGGCCGCCGACCGCCACCGGGCGCTCGACCTCGTTCATGTGGCAGT
>JAJFFA010000976.1 GCA_021776885.1 Planctomycetota bacterium | reverse complement strand
CACGAAGCCGCGGAAGTAGCGTGCTCCGCCGTTGTTGTCGCTGCCGACGCGCAGGACGCCGTCGAACTCCTCGGGCGCGTGCCCCACGGAGTTCGTCGCCGAGGTCAGGGCGCCGCCCTCCTGGCCCATGTAGATCGTCGCCCGATCGGGCTCGACCACGAGGGCGCTGAAGACCCAGGTGTCGTCGGGGACGACCAGGCCGGAGTTCCAGCCCCAGGTGTTCCCGGCGCCGTTCCAGTGGTAGCGCAGCTCGTTCGCGTCGCCGAAGTTGAGGCCCGCCGTGCTGTTCTGTGCACGGCTGAAGAGGATGCCCGCGAAACTCGACTGCGAACCCTGACGCCGGATCCAGGCCGTGAAGGTCGCGCGGTTCGTATTCAGCTCGAGGATCGGCAGGCGCACGAAGTCGTCGCTGCCGTCGAGGCGCACCGAGCCGCCCGTCTGAGCGGTCGCACCCGGCTGGTTGAGGACGACGCCGTTGCGGTAGAGGCCGTCCGCTCCTTCCTCGCTCTCGAGGGCCGTGTCGCCGCTGGTCTCGTCCAGGGGCCAGAGCAAGCGCCGCGCGGGGGTGAACTGCCACACGTGGCCCTCGACGCTCGCGCCGCCGGCCAGGACCTCGTCGACGCGCCAGAAGTAGTCGACTCCCGCGGCGAGTCCCGCCGGCGTGAAGTCCGGGGTGAGGAAGCGGCCCGCGTACTCGGCGGACGCCAGGCCCGCGTCGCGCACGGCCGGGTAGCTCGTGCCCAGGAACACGTCGTGGGCCACGGCGCCGGTGCTGGCCAGCCAGGAGAGGCGGCCCGCGGGGCTGGAGAGCTGGGCTCCGTCCCGCGGCTGCGGCGCGACGGCGCTGCCGCCGTTGGCGAAGAGGTCGAGCACCTCGGGGGCGGAGAGGGCGTAGCCGAAGACGCGCAGGTCGTCGAGGCTGCCGTTCATGCGGTCGGGGATGCGACTGACCGGACCCATGGGGCCGCGGATGCCGACGGCCAGGCTGCTGTGGAACGCGCCGTCGACGTAGAGCGCGGTCTCGTCGACCTGGCCGACGAAGCACAGGTGCACCCACTGATCGATCGGAGCCTCGTACGCGAACTGCGCGTCGACCACGCCGTCGCGGGTCACGCCGACGCGGCCGCTGTTCGGGAACTGCTCGAGGCGCAGCCCGCCGTCGCTCGAGTCGATCAGGCCCGCGGCGCTGTCGAGGCCCGCGCGGCGGCGCACCCACACGCCCACGCTCCAGGGCGGATCGAGGTCATCCGAGCCGTTGCGCAGGGTCTGGGTCGTGCCGTCGAAGTCCAGGGCGCCGCCCAGCACTCCTGGGGTCCAGACGGCCGGGGCGTCCGTCGAGGCGTCGTTGGCGTTGCCCGTGCTGTCGGCGGCCAGGTCGCCACTGGTCTCGTCGAAGGTCAGCACCATGGCGGCGTCGAGGGGGCGCGAGTCGATCGAGACCACGCCCACCGCGCTCTGCCCCTGGGCGTCGCCGACGGTGTAGGTGAAGCGGTCGAGGCCGGCGAAGAGGTTGACGGGCGGTGTGTAGACCAGCTCGTCGCGACCGCCCGGGCCGCTGCCGAGGGAGCGCGTCAGGCTGGCGCCGCGCTCGCTGGTGGCGTCGAAGGTCAAGAGGAGCAGGGCGTCGCAGTTGCCGTCGTCGTCGTTGGCGAGGACGTCGAAGGTCACACTGGGCAGGGCCGCTAGCTCGTCCTTGCCCAGGGTCAGACCCTCGGGGTAGGCGTAGGGCGGCAGGCGCCGGGGCCAGGGCGGCGCGTCCTCGAGGCAGGCGCGCGAGTCGCGGTGCGCCTCGATGATGCGCTTCGTGTTGGGGCCGACCAGGAAGCAGGCGCCGCACATGTTGTTGCAGGGCGAGACGTCGTGGCAGTGGCCGGCGCCCCAGTTGTGGCCGACCTCGTGGCCGACGATGTTGGCGCCGTCCATGCTCCAGCCGTACTGCGAGCTGGTGCAGACGACGCCCACGAAGGCCAGGCCGCCGAACTCGATCACGCTGCCCGGCTTCGACGTCATCAGGTGCGTGATGTCGCGCGGCACCCCACCCATGTTCGTGTTCCACTCGCTGCGGAACTGGGTCAAGAGGTCACCGCCGGAGGTCGGCGTGTAGAAGGGCGCCGTGCGCACCACGACCTCGGTCAGGATGTGGTCGATCTGCACGTCGCGGGCGTAGAACGTGTTGACCGTCAAGAGGATCAGCTCGATCGCGTCGACGGTGTCGCTGACCGACGAGTTCTTGCGCTGGAAGTACTCGAAGTCGGCATCGAAGGCGATCTCGGCGCGGCGCAGGCAGTCGCGCGGGATGGGCCCGCCGGGCGTGGCCGCGGCCAGGGGCGAACCCGAGCCGGAGACGGCCAGCTCGGGCAGGCTGTCGTTGCCACAGCCCAGAGCCGGCGCGGCGTCCTCCAGGTCGAGGGCGTAGCCGCTCCGGCCGGCGCCGGCCGGCGTGAGGCCCCAGGACGAGCCGTCCTGGGCGATGACCCGCGCGCTCAGGCGCCCGTCGCGCAGGCTGGCCACCACGATCGCGTTGGGGTCCGAGTCCGCGTGACCCACCCAGGTCGCCGCGCGCGGTATCTGTACGGTTTCCAGACCGCCCGGACTCCAGGCGCGCACGCGGAAACCCGGGGCGCGGGTGGAGTGGCGCGTCAGGCGCAGGACCTCGGGTTCGCGCGGGCCGTCGACGTGCACCACGAGCTCGGAGCCGCGCTGCTCGAGCGCGACCTCGACGGCCTGGGGTGCGGGGAGGAACAGGGGGAGGAGCAGCGGGGCGAAGATCATCGCTTGGAGTCACCGTGGTCGTGGTCGTGGGCGGCTTCGTCTGCGCCGGTCTCCGTCACCGTTGCCGTTTCAGTCACCGCTTCGGCCGCCGCTTCGGTCGCCG
>JAJFFA010000975.1 GCA_021776885.1 Planctomycetota bacterium | reverse complement strand
TGCGTGCTTCGGGGACACCCACCCGGCAACGCTGTCGTCGATCTACAACATGGGCACCCTGCTGCGCAGGCAGCGCAAGTACGGCGAGGCCCTGGCGCTCTTCTGGGAGGCCCTCGAGGGGCAGCTGGAGATCTATGGCCTGGCGCATTCGCGCACGCGGGAGACGATCTCCACGCTCACTGATTTCCTGGCCCGCCGCCTGCGGAGAGCGCGAGTCGTGCAGGACGAGCTACAGCTGGGCGAGGCGCTGGCGCGCTGGGGCAGGCTGCAGCTGATGCGCGGGGAGAGTGCCGACGCCGAGCGCACACTGAGCGAGGCGACCGGGCTCCTGAGCCACGCTCTGCCCGTGGACGACCTGCGTATCTGGCACACGCTCAGCGACCAGGGCGCCGCCATCGCCGCCCAGGGGCGCCACGCGCAGGCCGAGCCGCTGCTCGTGGAGAGCGCGGACTGGATCCTGACCCACGCCCCCGATGCTGCGCGCGCTGCAAGCAGCGTGCGGCGCGTGACCGAGCTCTACGCGGCCTGGACCTCCGCCGAGCCGGACGCGGGACACGCGGCTGCCGCAGACGAGTGGCGCGCGCGTCAGCAGGCCTGGGAGACGCGGGCGAGGAGTGCTGCGAGCGAGCCGCCCGACGATGGATGATTCGGCTTCGCCGATGCTCTCGAGCGCCGCGTGGATGCTGGCCTCGCGAGGGCCTGCACGACGGCGGGGCCCCGACGCCAGACCTCAGGAGCGCCCAGGAACGTAGACGCGCAGGGCGCCGGGAAGGCACTCGACCTGCACCGGGGCGTGACCCAGGTCCTCGCCGTCGGCGTGGACGCGCTGGCGCGGGTCGACCTCGACGCGCACCGAGCGCCCCCGCAGGATGCGCACGGGCGCCGAGTCGTCCGCCGGGTCCCCGGCCGCCAGCCCGAGCACCCGCGCTCCGACCGCGGCCAGGGAAGCCGCACTCGTGTCGCGCAGCAGGATCACGTCGAGCTGGCCGTCGTCGGGGCGGATCGAGTCGCAGAGGGACAACCCGCCGCGGCCCGTGCGTGCGATGTTGGCCACGACACAGGTCACGGCGCGCGCCCGGTGCGGCTCGCCGTCGAGGGTCAGGCGGTAGTCGGCGCTGGGGGCCTCGAGCACCTGCTCGGTCGCCCCGAGCAGGTAGGCCAGCCAGCCCAGGCGGTCCTTGCGCTCGCGGGTGGCGGAGAGCACTGCCTCCGCGTCGGCCCCGACGCCGACGCGCAGCAGGAAGTGACGGCCGGCGGAGCGCATCACGTCCACCTCGCGCACGCCAGGGTCGTCGATGCACAGGTCGAGGGCCGGGGCCAGATCCGTCGGCAGCCCCAGGTCCTGGGCGATGACGTTGCCGGTGCCCCCCGGAAGGATCGCCAGGGGCGTTCCGCTGCCGACCAGGGCGCTGGCGGCCTCGGCCACGGTTCCATCCCCGCCGTAGACCGCGATGCGCTCCACGCCCGCATCCAGGGCGCTCTGCGCGAAGCGCGCGGCGTCCCCCTCGCCCTGGGTCACCTCGACCGACCACTCGACCCCGCGCCCGCGCAGGACCTGCTCGAGGGTGCCCAGGATGGGCTCGTCCTGTCCCGCGGCGGGGTTGGCGATCACGACCAGGCGCATCCCCTGGAGCATCACTCCTGCGGCCCTCCGGCGCCAGGGGCGGATTTCTCGCGGTTCGCCTTCCAACCCTCGGGGGCGGCCGGGCGTCCAATGACCCGATGCCCACGAGCCCGATACCCGACCCCGCCGATGTGTCCCGGGCCGCCGCCGGCGACGCCGAGGCCTTCGAGCGGCTGTACCACGCCAGCGCGCCGCGGGTCTACGCCATGGCGCGGCGCATCCTGGGGGCGGAGCACGCTGAGGCCGCCACCCAGGACGTGTACCTGCGTGCCTGGACGCGCCTCGAGAGCTTCCGCGGGGAGAGCAGCTTCGCGACCTGGATCTCGCGTCTGGCGCTGAACCGCATCCTCGACGAGCAGCGGCGGCTCGCACGCCGCGGGGCCCACGAGGTGGGAGAGATCAGCGGGTTGGACCCGAGCGCTGAGGAGTCGGCGCCAGAGCTCGCCCTCGACCTGGCCGAGGCCCTGGAGCGCTTGCCCGAGGGGGCCCGGACCGTCTTCCTGTTGCACGAGTCCTTCGGCCTGACCCACGACGAGATCGCCGAGCGCCTGGCGCTCAGCGTGGGCACTTCCAAGTCTCAGCTCTTCCGCGCGCGGCGCTTGCTGCGCGCGCGTCTGGGCGCCGCGGAGAACGCATCATGAACGAGCCCCTGGACGACGCTACCTTCGAATGCCTCTGCGCCTGGCTCGACGGCGAGCTCGACGGGCCGCAGCACGCTGCCGAGCGCGAGCGCCTGGAGCGCCTGGTCGCGGACTCACCCTCCGCGCGGGACGAGCTCGAGGCCCTGCGCGCCCTGCGCTCCGCGGCCAGCGATCTGGGACAGCTCGAACCGCCGCGAACGGTCTGGGCCGGCGTGCGCGCCGGGCTGCAAGACGGGGGCGCGAGCGAGGGCGTGCGGGCCGCGGGCCCCGGGCCGCGCGTCCCGCGGGCGCCGCTGGCACAGTGGTGGATCACCGCCGTCGCGGCCGGGTTGTGCTTCCTCCTGGGCAGCCTGTTCGGGGGTCGGGGCGGCTGCGCTGGACCGGGACCGGCGGGCGAGGGCCCGCAGGTCGCCGACCTGCCGCGCTGGCTCCTGATCCTGCACGAGCCCGAGGGGCTGATGGCGGGCGCGACGCCGGAGGAGGTGCGCGCGGTCGTGGCCGAGTACGCCGGCTGGGCCGGGGACCTGGCCCGGGCCGGGAGCCTGGAGGCGGCCGAGAAGCTGGTCGACGGCGAGGGCTTCGTGCTGCACCCCGACGGGCGCCTCGAGGATCGGGCACGGCTCGACCCGGGCGCGGGGCCGGACTCCAGCGTCGGAGGCTACTTCCAGGTGCGCGCGGCAAACGAGGCGGCGGCCCTGGAGCTGACTCGCGGCTGCCCGCACCTGCGCCAGGGCGGCTGGGTGGAACTCCGCCGCATTCAAGAACTCGATTCCTGAGAGGTATTCCCATGAACGCACCGACCCTGCTCTTCCCGCTCATCCCGCTGCTCCCCTGCAGCTCGGACTCGACGCCCGCCGTCGAGGGCGTGCTCGGGCTCGAAGTCCCCGTCGGCGACCTCGACGCGGCGATTCAGCTCTACCAGGAGGCCCTCGGCTTCGAGCTGCTCGAGCCGCTCTCGTCGACGGCCGCCGCGACCCTCGAGCTGGAGGGGCTGCGCGTGGTGCTGGTTCCCGTGCAGGGACTGACGCCGCTGCCGGAGGGCAGCGCGCGCATCAACCTCAACCTGCGCGTGGGCGACGTGCTCGTGGCCGTCGAGCGCGCGGGCGCGGCCGGCGCCGAGCTCCTGGTCGACGCGCCCTTGCCCTTCCCCCTGGGCCTCTCCTTCCCCGTGTCGGACCCCTGGGGCAACCACTGGCACCTGCTCGAGCTCGAGGGCAGCGAGGAGCCGGAGGATGCCGTAGGGATCTTCAACCTGGGCCTCGACTTCGAGGACTACGCCGCCGCCGAGGCCTTCAGCACGCCGCTCGGCTTCGAGGTCTACTCCCGCGATTACCTGCCGACGGCCCTGCCCCTGCAGCCCCGAGGCACGGCGGCTCTGGTGCTGCACGCGAATGCCACGGTGCCCGCCGTGGGGCGCGGCATGCGGCTGATGCTCGCCTGCGCGGACCTCGACCTGGCCCAGGAGCGCCTGCTCGAGGCGGGGCTGCTCGACGCCCCGCGTCCCGCAGGCGTGGGCTTTGCCGGGCGCAGCTTCGTGCTGCCCATGCCCTCGGGCCTCGAGTGCGTCGTCGTCGAGCGCTCCCCCGCGCGCCTGGCCTTCGAGCGCTTTGCCTCCCTGGCCGGCGACTGGGTCGGGAAGAGCACCCTGGGCTGGGAGAACCGCGTGCGCTTCGAGGTCATCGCCCGCGGCAGCGTCGTGCTGCAGACCTCGGACTTCGACGGCCACCCGGGGGAGATGATGGTCACGACCTAC
>JAJFFA010000974.1 GCA_021776885.1 Planctomycetota bacterium | reverse complement strand
TTTTCGCCTGTCTGCATGGTCCGGAATTCTGACACGACCGCTGGCGCTTCCGGTTGGCTCGCACACGCCATCATGCCTGCCAGAAGCAGGGCGCAACTCGTTCGTGCAAAAATGCTGTTCACAGGTTATACCCCAGGTTCTGTCCGCGCTGTGCCAGACGCTAACATACGAATGGATCAAGATTTTAGGGTCACATCAGTACCACGCAAGGCGTCCTATCCCATGCCGAGAGATTCCATATATATGGCGGCCGTAGAACGGCTGGGCGATTTGCGGCGAGCTGACGCCGACCTCAGATTAAGTAACTGTTCCCACGACTACAAGCCCTAATGCAAGCCCGCAACATGCTCTTGATATTGTTCATGGCCACCTCCTGAAGCAAGCAAGCTTCAAATCCACAAAACAGTCCCCAGGAGGCTACCCATGAGATTCTACACCCTGTTGATTTTGGTAGCCATAAGCGGGTTATGTGTCCACTCTAACCAGACCTTCGAACAGACTCCCAAAACTTTCGTGGAGTCAAGGCCTCAATCCCGGGTAGCTGGTCACGGACATCAAGAATGTCTTTGTCTCCGGTAACCAAGACTGCAGCTTCACCAGCCACAGCCGCAGCGACTACGAAACGATCATCTGGGTCTCGGATGACTTCCAAAGTAGTCGGAACAGAGATCTTTCCCACCACATCGTGCAATCGCAGTTCTTCAACGAATTCGCCGACAACGGACTTGGGAACTCCGAATCGCTCAATTAATACACGCTCAAATTCACCCAGCACGCTCTCCGACAAAACAACATCGTGCTCGGCAAGAACATAGCGGAAGACGTCTGCCGAAAGGCCCCGTGCTGAATAGGCACTGATCAGGACGTTTGTATCAAACGCTACTCTCACGAGACGTCCTTGAATACATCCTCATCGGTCAGGAATCCATGTGCTTCTGCAAAGGGCATAGCCGTTTTGCGGTGCTTTTCGAACGCCAGAATAGCGAGTTGGCGTTTCAGGGCATCACGGATGATGTCGGAGCGAGATACGCCTGTTTTCTGGGAGACCGATTCCAGGCGTTTCTGGAGAGACTTGTCGAGCCGTACTGTGATCGCTGAATTCATGGCACCACGGGTTGTATTACGTTGTAATACGGTTATTCACTCCACTCTGTTCCGACACAAATAAAGTGGATATCAATGCCTCGCATAACCGGCCGCTCAAAGCTGCATAGCGAAGCGGCACAGCTTTGAGCGGTCCGAATTTATGCGATTGTTATGTTTCTATTGTTTTCACTTTGGGTATCGCCCATTTTCATATCTTCCTGGATCGGGCAAGTTACTGATAGCCGCTTTTAATACTTCTATTTCCGGGGCTGTATCATCAGATGCAAGACCGTCATACTCATATCCAAACGTGCTAATATCCAAAGAATCGCTGATGCGGTATCCAAAGCTCATCGCTTCATTTAAGCTTCCAGAAGGAAGCCCATCTACTGGGGTCTGAGGCTCATATGTAAGACCGTGTAGCGTCTGCCATTTGCTCCACAAGCGATCTATGTTGCAATGATGCAAGAAGAAAACTGGATCATTGGGTGACGTCCAAACATTAGCCATCGACCCAATGGACTCGGTTTGCCCGTTGACTACTCTTGCTCCACCAACCCAGTTATGTCCAATGCCATGTATTGCTCCTCCTTCCATTTGACGGCGGAACATGTTTTGATTGGTGCTATTTGTTACCTCATAAGGGGGAATATCATATGGGATCAAACTCAATATCTCACGCATACGTTGAACAGTAGGGAAATTTCCGCTTATTCCTACCCCCAAAGCTCTACGCAACTTGTCATCTCTCTCCACCTGTAGATTTCTTACTCGAAGTGGCCAGTTACCTGCATCAAAGGCGAATGCACCCGTTTCTAAAATATGGTCATTGTTCGGATTTCCTGATCCGCCCAAGAAATCTTCTGTCCATATCGAGGTATCTGCATCACTGGCGCTGATATCCCAATATGGAATTGCCAACTCAAGATCGCCAGATACCTCTTGAAGGTCTTTCTCGAGTAGATGTAGAAACACTCTATGCCAAGGAAGAAAAGCTGGGGTGCCATGAGAATAACTCCAGAATGGAGATGCACCGCTGCCCAAAAATTCTAATGAAAATATTGATGCGTGATGCCACGAAACGTAAGTGTCGTAATTTCTACCTGTGTTTGGGTTTCCATCCGTTTTGAGTTTGATTACGGCATCCACATATTTTTTTCTTTTATCTGCGGACAGTGTATTTGCACTTTCGCGTATTGTCATGATTACTCTCCATTTGGTTTAAAAACATAACGGCTGGGCGATTTGCGGCGAGTACTCGCCAACCTCAGGGTAAGTAACTGGTTCGAACAGCGCAAGCGGTTCTGCGAGCCCGCAAAATTGCCTTGTTCTACGACTTCGAAAACAGGTTCTGATGGGTGCCGGTCCGCAGAAGAATCAAATCTGGCCCAGAAATCTGATAAAGCAAGAGCCAATCCGCTTCGATGTGGATATCCCGAACTCCGGCCCACTCACCTTCCAACTCGT
>JAJFFA010000973.1 GCA_021776885.1 Planctomycetota bacterium | reverse complement strand
TTGGCCGCGACATCGGCGCCCTTGCGCACCGCCAGGCGCACCAGGATGGCCTCGCGCCGGCGCACCGCGCCGTGCAGGATGGAGTCGCCGCCCTTCTGGCGCGCGTTCGCGTCGCTGCCGTTGCCGAGCAGGTCCTTGGTCGAGATGCGCGCCCACTCCACGCGCGCCGCGTCCATGGCCGCGCGCGCCGGCGTGAATCCGCTGCCGCCTTCGGGCGCGAGGTCCGGGTCGCCGCCCGCGGAGCGCAGGCGCCAGAAGTCCAGGCTGCCGAAGAGCGCCGCAGCGTAGGTCGGCGTGCCACCGATCGGGTGCGCCCGATTCATGAGCTCGGGCTGCTTCTCGACCAGGGCGTCGAAGCGCTCCCAGTCCTCGGCCAGCACCGCCTCGACCAGGTCCAGGTCGAGCCCGGCCTCGAGCAGCTGTCCCGCGACGTCCGCGTGGCCCGCGACGTGGGCCAGGACGAAGGCCGAGCGCCCGGAGGCGTCCCGGCTGCGGGCCAGGGAAGGATCCCTGGCGAGCTGCGCCGCGACCGCCGGGCCGTCGCCCGCGACGACGGCGCGCAGGAAGGCCTGGGCGTCCGGCCCGCCGGGGCCCTCCCCCAGCCGGCGACGCAGGCCCGTCGGACCTCCCAGCGCGGGCAGAGCACAGAGCGAGAGGGCGAGGGTCGTCAGGGCCTGGCGTCGGGTGGTGTGCATGTTCATTGCCTTCCACCCTACCCCAGCGGAAGGCCCGGCCCCGGGGGGCCAGGATTCCGCCCGACATGGCGCCAATCAGTTCTCGATCGAGAGCGAGAAGGGCACGGAGTCCTGGTGCGCCAGGTTCGACTCGAGGGCCGCGCCCCCGGACGTGGGCACCCAGCTCAGGCCGTCGTAGGTCGCCCCGAAGAGCGCTCCGGTGTCATCGCCGAGGACCACCAGCAGGGCATCGCGCACGAGCATCGAGCGCGCCGCCATCGAGGCGCTGGTCGCCGCGGCAGGCAGGGAGACGTCGGCGCCGAGGCTCCATCCGGCACCCGACCAGCGCGCCCAGTCGAGGGAAGCCGGGTCGTTGTCGGCGTAGATGCAGACCGCGGTTCCGCTGGCTCCAGTCCAGGCCACGGCCGCCGGGAACTCGCCGGACTCGACGTCGTTCATGTCGCGCACCTGGGGGTCGACCAGGCTGATGTCCTGCCACGCCGCGCCGTTCCAGGTCGCCACGCCGAGCCCCTCGGTACCGCTCCCCAGGTCGACGCAGGCCAGGGCCAGGCGGTTCGAGCCGGGCTCCGCGCCCAGGTCGACGAAGCCCGTCGCCAGGGTCGCGACGGCGCGCAAGAGCGGAGCCGACCAGGTGGCCTGGCCGGCGGCGAGGGTCGACGAGAGGAAGCCGGCGAAGCCGTCGCGGCCCCAGGCCGCCAGGAGGTCGCCGCTGGTCTCTTCCCAGGCCAGGTCGAAGGCGCGGTTGTCGACGAGGGACGAGAGCGGGTTGGCGCCCAGGCTCGTCTCGAGGGTGGTCGCACTGGCGGTGCTCCACTGCGTGCCGTCCCAGACCAGGGCCACCAGGGCGCCGGTCGCGTCGGCGAAGGCCAGGCCGATCTGATCGGTCCGCGGGCGCGCCTCGAGCTCGACCCACAGCACGGACCCCGTGTTGGTGTCGGGGTTCGGACCGCCGGCGTCGTTCAAGGGCAGGCCAAGGACGTCGCCCCACACGCCCTGCTCGCGCAGGCGGTAGCGCGGCGTGGCCGAGCCGTCGCTCCAGACCGCCAGGCCCGAGCCGCTCGCGCCTTCGTACGCCAGGTCGAAGCCGCGGCGCTCGGCGCCCGCCGCATTCGGCGCGGGGACGCGCCAGTCGAGGCTCCAGGCCGTGCCGTCGTAGGCCAGGGCCGACAGCGTGCGGCCGCCGGCGTCGGGGGTCAGCACGAGGGCCAGCTCCTCCTGGCTTTCGAGGGGCGTCGCCTCGGTCACGCTCCAGGCGGCGGCTGCGCCGACCGGCGGGGCGAAGCTCGCGCCCGACCAGGCGCTCTGGGAGTCGTCCCAGGTGCGCAGGCGCGGAGCGCGCTGGTCCAGGGTCGCGTAGTAGAGCCGCAGATCGTCGTTGTCGAGGGGGCTCTGGGGGTCCCCCGCCAGGCCGCGGTGGAAGCCCAGGTCGACACTGCCGGCGTCCAGCCCGTCGTCGACCCGCGTCGTCGTGTCGGCCAGGCTGCGCCCATCGGAGAGGGCCAGGGTGTCGCTCGCCACGGAGCCCGCGCCGATCGCGGGGCTGGCCGGGGCAATGGAGAGCTCGAAGCGGTCGTCCACGCCCTGGGCACCGCCCAGCATGCCGTCCGGCCCGGGCGGGTCGACGAACAGGGGGTCGAGGGCGAACTCGGACGGTCCGGGGGTGGCGATACCGGCGTAGTCCGTGCCGCCGTGGCCCCAGATCAGGTTGAAGCTGTGGGCGACCGCCGAACCGGACTCGACCTCCAGGCCGTCGGAGAAGCCCATGGCCAGGATGTTGTTCGTGGCCGTGACGTTGCTCGAGAGGCCGCTCACGAGCAGCTGATCGCCGGCGTTGAGGTAGAACGTGTTGAGCGATACCTCGACGCCTGTGGAGCCGATCAGCGAGAGCCCGGGGCCGCCGTTGTCGTACACCAGGTTGCCACGCACGACGCTGGCGTCGCACTGCTCGACCCGGATCCCCGCGTCGCTCACAGTCCCGCCGCTGCCCTCGGAGATGCGGTTCGACTCGACCACCAGGCCGGCCGTGCCCTCGGCCCAGATGCCGCGGGTGCTGCCGTAGAGCGTGTTGCCGCGCAGGACGACGCCGCTCTGGGTCAGGCCTCCGACGACGTGGATCGCGCCACCGGCCAAGACCGGGGAGGGCGTCGCGCCGCGCACGATGAAGCCCTCGACCACGACGTTCGAGACCGAGTTGATGAAGAGCGTGCGCTGCGCGCCCTGGCCGTTGAGCTGGACCAGGCCCGCATCGCCAGTGAAGGCGCCGCTTCGGTCGGCGATGTAGCGCACCGGAGCCGCCACGCTGCCCCCGCTGCTGACCGTCACGGTGCCGGGATAGATCCCCGCGCCGACGTACACCGTGTCCCCCGCCGCAGCCGTGCTGGTCGCGCGGATCACGCTGCGCCAGGCCTCGGAGGGCGAGGTGCCACTCGCCGTATCGTCACCGCTCACGCGGACGTAGTACGTGTCGGGGCGCGCCCAGACGAAGTCGACCGTGACCGAGCCGGTGACCAGCACCTCGCCAGGCCCTGGATCGAGGACCGCGCGCACGACCTTGGTCTCGGCCGTGGTCGAGGCCAGCGAGCCCTGGGACATGCCCGCCGCATCGGTCGCTCCGGGCTGCACCAGGAGCGAGCCGCTGCCGCCCACGCGCAGCTCCGTGGGCAGGCCGCTGACGAGGTTGCCGTTCACGTCGCGCGCCGTGATCGACGCCAGCGCCGTCGTCACACCATCCGCCGGCAGCCCGGCCCGCGGCGCGAGCGCGAGGTCCGAGAGCCCCGCCGAAAGGTTGGCGGCATCGCCGATGAACTCGACGGTCGGCTGGTCCGCCAGCACGGTCTGTCCGGCGCCCGGGTCGACGGTAGCGCTGAGGGTCTTCAGCTCGGCCCGGGTCGAGGCCAGGCTGCCCGTGGTCGTCCCCGTGGCGTCGGTGGGCCCCGGCTGGGTCAGCGTGTTGTTCGCGCCGTCGCTGGCGAGCTGCACCGTGCGACCCGAGACGGGGTTGCCGTTCGTGTCGCGCACCACGATCGTGATCGTGGAGAGGGTCACGCCGTCGGCGACGACCCCCGTGGCCGGGGCCGCGACGACGGACGAGAGGGTCGAGCTGACCGAACCCGGGTTGCCGTCGAAGGCCACGCTCGGCATGTCGTTCAGCACGACCGCGGCGCCCCCCGGAGCCGCCGTGGCCGTGATCGTCTTGGTCTCGGCCGTGGTCGAGGCGATCGACCCCAGGGCGACACCGTTGATGTTGGTCACCGGCGGCTGGCTGAGGGTGTTGTTCGAGCCCGTGGCTGCGAGCATGACCGCCTGGGCGGGCACGCCGTTGTTGTTCACGTCGCGCACCGTCACGCGCAGGATCGAGCTGTCCACGCCGTCCGCAACGACCCCACTCGCGGGCTGGGCGATGGCGCTGGAGAGCAGCGCGCTGATGTTGGCGGCGTCGCCGATGAAGCGCACCGTGGGCTGGTCCGCCAGGACCACGGCCCCGGCGCCCGGGTTGACCGTCACGGTCAGGGTCTTGAGCGCCGCGCTCGTCGTCGCGATCGTTCCGCTGGTCGCCCCCGCGGCGTCCGTCGCCCCAGGCTGCCCCAGGGTGTTGACCGCACCGCTCGAAGCCAGGACCACGGTCTGGCCGGGGACCGGGTTGCCGTTCGCGTCGCGCACGATGATGTCGATGGTCGAGATATCGATCCCATCCGCGATCACGTTCGTAGTCGGGTTCGCGCTGGCGCTCGAGAGGACCGCACTGATCGTCGCGGGATCGCCCACGAACTCGATGCTCGGCTGGTTGGCCAGCTGCACGGAGCCTGCTCCCGGGTTGACGCTGACCGTGATGGTCTTGAGCTCGGCCGTGATCGAGGCCAACGTGCCCGCCGCCACTCCAGCGGCGTTCGTGATGCCGGGTTGCACGAGGGTGTTGTTCGCCCCGCTCGCCACCAGGCTCACGGCCTGGCCCTGGACGTTGTTGCCGTTCACGTCCTTCACCGTGACGCGCACCACCGAGGTCTGGACCCCGTTCGCGACCACTCCCAGGGCCGGGTTGACCGTCACTGTCGAGAGGCTGTCGCTGATCGCGCCCGCGTCGGCGATGAACGTCACCCCGGGGGTGTCGTCGAGCACGACCTGGCTCGCTCCCGGGTTGACGATGGCTCCCAGGGTCTTGAGCTCGGCCGTGGTCGAGGCCAGGGTTCCCGTGGCCACGCCCTGGTTCCCCGTCGGTCCCGGCTGGGTCAAGGTGTTGGAGCTGCCGCTGGAACTGAGCTGCACCACCTGCCCGGCGAGCACGTTCCCGTTCGCGTCGACGATGCGCGCCGTGAGCGTGGAGAGCTGCACTCCGTCGGCCACGACGTCGACGTCCGGACTGGCCGTCAGCGTGGAGAGGGAGGCGCTGATGTTGTCGACGTCCCCGATGAACTCGATCGTCGGTTGGTCGGCGAGGACGACCTGGCCCGCCCCCGGGTTGACCGTGGTGGTGATCGTCTTGGTCTGCGCCCGGGTCGAGGCCAGGCTGCCCTGGGCCGTTCCGCTGGCGTCCGTCAGGCCCGGTTGCGTCAGGATGTTCTGCCCGCCACTCGAGGCCAGGACCACGTCCTGCCCGGCCAGCGGGTTGCCGTTCGAGTCGCGCACCACCACCGTGATGGTCGAGGTCGCCGTGCCGTCCGCGACCACCCCGCTGGCCGGCGACACGTCGACGCTGGAGAGGGTCGAGCTGATCGAGCCCGGATCCCCGTCGAAGGCCACCGTGGGCATGGCGTTCAGGACCAGGGCCCCGGCGCCGGGGTTGAGCGTGACGGTCACGGTCTTGGTCTCCGCCGTCGTCGACGCGATCGAGCCGTTGGTCACGCCATTCGAGTTGGTCGTGCCGGGCTGGGTCAGGATGTTGTTCGTGCCCGTGGCCGCCAGGCCGACGGATTGACCGGGGACCGTGTTGCCGTTCACGTCGCGCACGACCACCCGCAGGTTGGACGAGTCGACACCGTCCGCGACGATCCCGCTCGGCGGCTGGGCGACGGCCGTCGAGAGCGCGGCCGACAGGTTCGACGCGTCACCGATGAAGCTGACCGTGGGCTGGTCGATCAGGGTCACCGAGCCCGCCCCCGGGTTGACCGTGATCGTCAGCGTCTTGAG
>JAJFFA010000972.1 GCA_021776885.1 Planctomycetota bacterium | reverse complement strand
CTTGCCCCGGGGGCCGAGCACCTTTCCGAGCTCGCCGACGTGCTTCATCATGTCCGGGCTGGCGATGACGACATCGAAGTCCATCCAGCCACCCTGGATCTTCTCGGCCAGCTCAGCCGACCCGACCTCGTCAGCCCCGGCCTCCCTGGCGGCGTCGGCCTTGTCGCCCTCGGCGAAGACCACGACGGTCACCGTCTTGCCCAGGCCCTTGGGCAGGGACACGGCCCCACGCACGAGCTGGTCGGACTTGCGCGGGTCGATGCCCAGGCGCACGACGATTTCGACGGTCTCGTCGAACTTGGGGGCCGGCAGGCTCTTCAGCAGGTCGAACGCCTGCTGCGGCTCGTATGCCGTCGAGCGGTCGACCTTCGCGAATGCCTCGCGGAATCTCTTGCTGCGCTTCACCATGGATCAGCCTTCGACTCGGATACCGGCGGAGCGCGCGGTGCCTTCGATGATGCGACAGGCATGATCGACGTCGCGCGCGTTGAGGTCCGCCATCTTCAGATTGGCGATCTCCTCGACCTGCGCCCGCGTCACCTGCCCGACGATCTGGGTCCCGACTTCACCCGCGCCCTTGTCCACGCCGGCTGCCTTCTTGAGCAGCACGGCCGCGGGGGGCGACTTCAGGATGAAATCGAATGAGCGGTCTTTGTAGACCGATATCTCGACCGGAATGATCAAGCCCATCTGGTCGCGAGTTCGGTCGTTGAACAACTTCACGAACTCGGCGATGTTGACGCCGTGCGCACCCAGGGCAGGACCGACCGGCGGGGCCGGTGTCGCCTGTCCAGCGGGGCACTGTAGCTTGATCTTGGCCGTGACTTCCTTGGCCATTAGACCGCCTCCACTTCCCAGTATTTGAGATCGACCGGAGTGGGACGTCCAAAGATGGTCACGATGACCCGGACCGTCCCCTTCTCGGCATTGACATCTTCCACCGCCCCGTCGAAACCATCGAACGGGCCGGAGTTGATCTTGACCATGTCACCGCTGCTGAGCCCGATGGTGACCTGCGGGCGCGTCTCCGAGTCGGTCATGCGCGACAGGATCGCGGTGACCTCTTGCTCGGAGAGGGCCGTGGGTTCGCCGCGCGAACCGAGGAAGTCGCGCAGACCCTCGATGCCGCGCAGGGTGGTGCGCGCCTTGATGATCTGCGGGTCCTCGTTGTCCTCGAGGTCCGCCTGGACCATCAGGTAGCCGGGGTAGAGCTTCTTCTCGACCGTGCGCTTCTTGCCGCGCTTCATGTCGGTGACGAGCTCGTAGGGCACCAGCACCTGGGGGATGACCTCGGTCACGCCCGCGATCTTCATGCGGTGCAGGGCGTTGTCCCGGATGCGCTTCTCGCGCCCGGACTGGCAGCGGACGAAGTACCACTTGTAGGTCACGTCAGCTCCTCGTCCCCAGCAGAACGACCCGCGCCAGGCGAGCCAGGAACCAGTCGGCCCCGGCCAGGTAGGCCATCAGGAAGAGCACGCAGATGATGACCACCACCGAGCCGTTGATCGCCTCTTCGATGGACGGCCAGGTGACCTTCTTGAGCTCGTGCTCGGTCTCGATCAACAGGTCCGCGTACTTGGGGCGATCGAGCCAGCGGTAGAGCAGCCAGAAGATCGTCGCGCAGACCAGGACGATGATCAGCAGCGCGGGCGTGAGGTCGACCCCGACGATCGGAAGACGGATCCCGCTGATCGGGTCCCCCAGGGAGGGGAAGTAGTAGATCAGCTCCTGGCGCAGAGAGAGGCAGCCATAGAAGCCCAGCGCTGCCAGCGTCCAAAACGCTGCCATGCGAGCCATCCGACCTTGTTCTGCCTTGTACGCCATTGTGCCTTGACCTCTGTGTGCGAAACCGCTTCGTGCCTGACCTGGAGCCCAGCCGCGTCAGAGCTTCTTCTCGCGGTGCGAGACGTGCTTCCGGCAGAACTTGCAGTACTTCTTCTTCTCGAGCTTGTAGGCCGCCTTCAGACGCTTGTGCGTCGTGTAGTTGCGGTTACGGCACTCGGTGCACTCGAGGAAGACGTAGCGTTCCTTGATCTTCATGATGGGGTCCCTGTCGCTTGCCGGACTCGGCCCGGGGCCGGAGCGTTCGAGCGCGCGTCGGGCCTCGCCCTTCGTCTCGCGCGCCCGAGTCGGTCGGCGCCGTCCGGTCCGAGCCGAGCCTCCTCTCCCCCATCCATAGAGGAGGAGCGAGGCCGGGCCTGCCGATCGGCGCGTTCCGCGCTATGGGTCGACTACTCGAGAATCTTGGTCACGACTCCCGCGCCGACGGTGCGGCCACCTTCACGGATGGCGAAGCGCAGCTGCTCGTCCATGGCGACGGGCGTGCCGAGGGTCACCTCGAGCTTGACGTTGTCACCCGGCATGCACATCTCAGCGCCGCCGAGCAGGTTGGCCGAACCGGTCACGTCCGTGGTTCGGAAGTAGAACTGCGGGCGATAGCCCGAGAAGAACGGGGTGTGGCGACCGCCCTCTTCCTTCGAGAGGACGTAGACCTCGGCCTCGAACTTGGTGTGCGGGGTGATGCTCTTCGGCTTGGACAGAACCATGCCGCGCACCAGCTCCTTCTTGTCGACACCGCGCAGGAGCACGCCGACGTTTTCGCCGGCACGACCCTCGTCGAGCGTCTTCTGGAACATCTCGACACCGGTGCAGACCGTGTTGCCGATCTCCTCGCGCATACCGACGATCTCGAGGTTGTCGCCGGTGCGCACGATGCCGCGCTCGACGCGACCGGTGCCGACCGTGCCGCGCCCCTTGATCGAGAACACGTCCTCGATCGGCATCAGGAAAGGCTTGTCGACGTCCCGCTCGGGAATCGGGATGTAGGTGTCGACGGCGTTCATCAGCTCGTCGATCGACTTGAAGGCATCGTCCTCGTTGGGCTTGCCCTCGTTCAGGGCGTTCTCGGCCGCCAGGGCGGAGCCACGCACGATCGGGATGTCGTCCCCCGGGAACTCGTACTTCGAGAGCAGCTCGCGGATCTCCATCTCGACCAGGTCGAGCAGCTCGGGGTCGTCCACCTGGTCGACCTTGTTCATGTAGACCACGATCGCCGGCACGTTGACCTGACGCGCGAGCAGGATGTGCTCACGGGTCTGGGGCATCGGGCCGTCCGCGGCAGACACGACCAGGATCGCGCCGTCCATCTGGGCGGCACCGGTGATCATGTTCTTGACGTAGTCGGCGTGTCCGGGGCAGTCGACGTGGGCGTAGTGGCGCTCCGGCGTCTCGTACTCGACGTGGGCGGTCGAGATGGTGATGCCGCGCGCCTTCTCTTCGGGCGCCTTGTCGATCTCGTCGAAATTCATGGCCTTCGCCAGACCGAGACCGGCCTGGTGACGACAGATGGCGGACGTCAGCGTGGTCTTGCCGTGGTCGACGTGACCGATAGTGCCGACATTGACGTGCGGTTTTGTCCGCTCGAAGACTTCCTTGGCCATGGTCGATGACTTCCTTGTGGTTGGGCGCGGGGCCCGAATCGCTTGGGTTCTGGTGTCTGACGGCTGCCCGTGCGAAGTTCGCGTGGGGTCGCCGTGTCGATCTGGGGTGGTTCAGAGCGTTGTAGCTGGAGCTGCTGATGGGGCTCGAACCCATGACCTCTTCCTTACCAAGGAAGTGCTCTACCACTGAGCTACAGCAGCCGTGTCCGCGTGACACGCGCCACCCCGAGGGGCACGCGCGACACGTGTATCCGGACAGATCCGAGGCTTGGAGGGCAGCCAGCCGGTGGGCGACAGTCGTGCTGACTGGCCTGACGTGGCGTGCGACGTGGAGACGTCTGCGTACGCCGGGTCAACAGAAGCCCTGCAGGCAGGGCGGGCTGGAGGCGGGAGCGGGTGATGGGAATCGAACCCACGCGATCAGCTTGGAAGGCTGACGTTCTACCATTGAACTACACCCGCGGTCCCGCACGCCCTCGAAAGCCAGTGGATGCCGCTGGGCGAACCAGTGGACTCCAGGTCGGGGCGCTGGGAAAGGGCTGAGGTGGTGGGGAGAACAGGATTCGAACCTGTGAAGGCTGTGCCATCAGATTTACAGTCTGACCCCTTTGGCCGCTCGGGAATCTCCCCAGGGCGTCCGCCCCCCTCTTCGGAGGGACGAAGCGAACGATCGTCTCCCCCCTCGACGCGACCACGCGGGCCTGGCCGGAGGCAGGAGAGTTCGATGCCCGGTGCAAACGCGCGCCCGCGGGCCGGGCGCGTAGACGGAGCGTAGACGCACCCGGAGCCCGGGAGTCGCGCTCCCGCGTCATCCTCGGATCGGTCGTGTTTCCAGGGAACGGATCCGGCCGTGGGGCCGGACTGATCTGATCTCACTGCCGACCGGGGGTCAGGAACGCGGTTGGAGCCAGCGGCGGGAGTCGAACCCGCAACCCCCTGATTACAAATCAGGTGCTCTACCGTTGAGCCACGCTGGCGTGGCCCGTGTTCGCCCGGGCGGAATGAGGAGCGAGGTAGGATACGCAGGGCGCTGGCTCGGTCAAGGCTTGGCGCGGAATTCGCAGGCCCGCGACAGGCCGCGGGGCTCGAACCCGGGCTCAAACCGAACGCAGCGCCTCCAGGTAGTGCTCGTACGAGGCACGCACGGCCCCCATCGAGTCCCCCCCGAACTTCTCGAGGAAGGCCTCGG
>JAJFFA010000971.1 GCA_021776885.1 Planctomycetota bacterium | reverse complement strand
GTCGCGATCCTCGGGGCTGTTCGCCGGGTGGTCGGCGTCGAGCAGGAAGAGCTCGACCCGGCCCACGCAGGCCTTCCACGCGAAGAGCTGGATGCGCCGGTCCGCGATGTCGAGCTCGACCTCGAGCGGGCGCCCGGCCGCGTCGAGTACGCGCTCGACCGCGATGCGGAAGGGATCGTTGTACAGATCGAGCGCGATCTGGTCCCCGGCGGCCGTGGTGCGCTGGGTCATGTACCCGAGCCTGTAGAAGAGCCCCACGGCGAACAGCGGCACGCGCAGGTCGCTGGCCGACTTGAGGTGGTCGCCGGCCAGGATGCCGAGACCGCCGCTGTACATGCGCAGCGACTCCTGGATGCCGTACTCGGCACAGAAGTAGACGGCCGGGCGCTCCCGGGTCAGGGCCTGGTGCTCGTCGGGGGGGGCGGCCAGGTAGGCCTCGAGACGCGCCAGGGTGTCGGCGAGGCGCCTCAGGTAGTCCGTGTCCGCGGCCCGCGCCGCCAGGTCCTCGGGCCATGCGTGGCGCAGCATCGAGACGGGGTTGTGCCCGCTGGCCTCCCACGAGCGCGGCGAGAGCTCGGCGAAGAGCGAGCAGGCCTCGGGGTCCCAGCTCCACCAGTAGTTCCGGGCCAGCCGCTCCAGCCCCTGCAAGCCCGGCGGCAGGGTCGCGGAGACCTCGAAGGGAACGAGCCGCGGCCGTCCACTGTCCGCGGCAGCGAGCTCTGCCTCGCGCCCATGGATGTGCTGTGCGCCGTCGGCCATGCCGCCGGTCCCCTCTTCTTTTAATGTCACTTCGCTTGCCCTCGTCGGGACGTCTCATCGGCCAGCGCGAGCCATCGGAAGCAGCCCGGCGCGGAGGAATTAGCCCCAGAGTCTACCCACTGGAGTCCCGGTTAGGCATCCTTCGCCTGGCCGATGTACTTGACCGACAAGCTCAAAGCCACTCTGACTCTGATCCTCGCCGGAGGGCAAGGTGAGCGCCTCAAGCCGCTCACCGTGCACCGGGCCAAGCCCGCGGTGCCTTTCGGCGGCGCCTACAGGATCATCGACTTCACGCTGTCGAACTGCATCCACTCGGGGCTGCGCAGGATCCACGTCCTGACCCAGTACCGGGCCCGCTCCCTGGAGGAGCACATCCGCTTCGGCTGGAACTTCCTCCCGCGCCGCCTGGAGCAGTTCATCAGCGTGCGTCCCCCTCACCACCAGGGGACCTCCTCCTGGTACACCGGGACCGCGGACGCGATCTACCAGAACATCGACACGATCGAGGATGAGAAGCCCGAGTTCGTCTGCGTCCTGTCGGGGGACCACATCTACAAGATGGACTACGGCAGCATGCTGCGGCAGCACCTCGAGACCGGCGCCGCCCTGACCATCGGCGCGGTCAAGATTCCGTCCTCCGAGGCCGAGCGCTTCGGGGTCTTCGAGTGCGACGCGGAGAGACGCGTCGCCTCGTTCACCGAGAAGCGCGCCGACGCGCCGCAGATCCCGGGCGAGCCCGGCTACTGCTACGGCTCGATGGGGATTTACATTTTCGAGACCCAGGAGCTGATCCGTCGGCTGCGGGAGGATGCCGAGCTGGGCGACAAGTCGAGCCACGACTTCGGCAAGGACATCATCCCGCGCATGATCGGCGACTGCCCGATCTTCGCCCACGACTTCGTCGACCAGGACGGGTCCGATGTCCCCTACTGGCGCGATGTCGGCACGATCGACGCCTACTACGACTCGAACCTCGACCTGTGCAGCGTCGCCCCGCAGTTCAACCTCTACGACCGCGGCTGGCCGACCTACACCCTGTGGCACAACGAGCCGCCGGCCAAGACGGTCTTCGACGAGGACGGAGGACGGCGCGCCGAAGTGGTCGACTCGCTGCTGTGCCCCGGTGTCGTGGTCTCGGGTGCCCGGGTGCGACGCTCGATCCTGTCGAACGCCGTCAGCGTGGACGAGCGCAGTGAGATCGAGGGCTCGATCCTCTTCGCCGGGGTCTCCGTCGGCAAGCGCGCGAAGGTACGACGCGCGATCCTGGACAAGTGGATCCGCGTCCCCGATGGCGAGACTATCGGGGTCGACCGCGAGCTCGATCTGGAGCGCGGCTTCACGGTGACCGATTCGGGCATCACCGTCGTGCCCCACTCCTTCAAGTTCGACTGAGAGCTAGCCGCGGGGCAAGGGCGCCAGCACCGTGTCGACCGTGCAGGCGAAGCTGCGTCGCGGTAGGCCCTCGACGCCGCCGCGGTAGGCCTCGCCGTCCTTGACGACCTCGAGCAGGGCGTCCTTCTGGAAGCGAGCGGGGTCCGCGATCACATCCTGGTCGCACAGCAAGAGGTCGGCGCGCTTGCCCGGCGACAGCTCGCCCGAGTCCTCCTGACCGATCTCGGCGGCAGCCAGGCCCGTGGACCCGTGCCAGGCCTGCAACGCGGAGAGGCCGTCCTGAACCAGCCGCGCGACCTCCATCCAGTTGCGACCGTGCATTCCGGGCAGGACCGGGTCCGTCCCCATCAGAATCTTCAGGCCGCCGGAACGGGCATGTTGCACGGCGCTGGAGTGCACCTCGTTGACCTGGTTGACCTTCTCGCGCACCAGGGGCGAGAGGCCCTCCGCCTTCAGCAGCTCGTCCATGATCCAGGAGGTGGGCGTCACGGTGCAGCCCTTGACGTGGGCGCGCTCGACCAGGCGCTCGTCCATGTAGGAGATGTGCTGGATGTCGTGCACACCGTTCTCGATGGCCAGCTCGATGCCGCTCTGGCTGTGGGCGTGGGCGGCCACGCGCAGGCCACGGCCCTGGGCCTCGTCGCAGATGGCGGCGATCTCCTCGGGCGTGAACTCGCGGTGCTCGAGGCGGTCCGAGGGCGAAGCCACCCCGGGGCTGGTGCAGAGCTTGATCAGATCCGCGCCGCAGGCGGCCACCTCACGCACGCGCTTGCGCGCCTCCCAGGGACCATCGACGATCGACGACGGTCGCCCGGGTCCCGGCGGCCAGAGGCGTGAGATCGTGGCGTGGCAGCGATCCGGCCCGCGGAAGTCGGCGTGACCGCCCGTGGTCGAGAGCATGCAGATCGCGATCTTCAGCCGCGGCCCGACGAGCACGCCCTCGTCCACCCGGCGCCTCATGGCCTGTGTCGCGCCGCCGAGGTCGCGCATGGTCGTCACGCCGCCGTCGACCAGAGTGCGGTAGAGGATCTTCTCGACGTAGACCATCGCCCCAGGTCCGTTGACCTTGTCGATGTCGTCGTCGGTGATGCCCAGGGCCGTCACGTGCCCGTGGCAGTCGACCAGCCCGGGCGTGACGTAGAGGCCCGAGGCGTCGATGCTGGACTCGACCTCGCCCGCCTCGCGGTTCGGCGCGTGGGGTCCCACGGAGTGGATGCGCCCCCCGTCGAGGATCAGGTCGACGCCTTCCTGGACGGCCCGCGGCTGGTCGGAGGTCCCGTCGTAGAGCTTCTTGATGTTGGAGAGCAGCAGCATGGGCAGCGGTCACGCAGAGAGGAATGGGAACGGAGGGCGCGTAGGATAGCGCCTCGGTCCCCGGCGCTTCACTCCGCGGACTTCTGTGAGCCGCAGCCCTTCCAGGACTCGTAGCCGTAGATGTCGGGCGTCTTGAACGACTCGGCCAGGGCGGTCAGCGGCAGGTCCGAGCCCTCGTAGCGGTCCCGCGGGTCGCCGCCCTCGAGGCGCAGCACGCCCCGCGGGCAGACCGCCGCGCAGACGCCGCAGCCGACGCAGGAGGCGCGCACGATGTTCTCACCCCGCTGGGCGTAGGCGCGCACGTCGATGCCCATCTCGCAGTAGGTCGAGCAGTTGCCGCACGACATGCACTGGCCGCCGTTGGTGCTGATCCGGAAGCGCGAGAAGAAGCGCTGGAAGACCCCCAGGATCGCGGCCTGGGGACAACCGAAGCGGCACCAGACACGGTTGCCCAGGAGCGGATAGAAGCCGACTCCGACGACCCCCGAGAAGACGGACCCGATCCACAGGCCGTACATGTTGCGCATGTTGCCCGACCAGCTGCCGTAGAGGTTGCCGCTGGTGCGGAAGTCGATCCACAGGCTCGCGGTCACCACGACCACCAGGACCAGCACGGCGTGGATCATCCAGCGCTCGATGTGCCAGGCCTTGGTCGACTTGGAGGAGAGCTGACGCCAGGGATCACCCAGGGTCTCGGCCAGGCCGCCGCAGCCGCAGACCCAGGAGCAGTACCAGCGCTTGCCGAAGAACCAGGTCAGGATCGGCGTCGCGATCACCCCGGCGATGGCGAAGCAGAGCAGGGCCACGCCCAGACTGCCGGCACCGAGGAACTGTCCGCCCGTGGCCGCCTTCTCGGGCCACAGGTAGTCCTGCTTGAGGGGCCAGACGCCGTTGAACTCGACGTAGGGCTTCTGGAACTTCACGAGCAACTGCGGCAGGTACCAGGCCAGCATGGTCTGGAAGAACATGACCGACGCCGTGCGCAGCTGGTGGTAGCGGTTGTGGCGGTACTTCATGAACATGCGCACACCGAAGACCAGGATGGCCAGGGTGTACAGCACGCCATAGAGGAAC
>JAJFFA010000098.1 GCA_021776885.1 Planctomycetota bacterium | reverse complement strand
GGGTGCTCGAGCGCGACGAGGCCCTGCCGCGGGTGCGCGCCGCTGGCGGCGCCCTGCCCGCGCAGCTCGCCCAGGGCGGCCTGTGGCTGGCCCACGACGTCTCCCTGGACGCGGGCGAGCGCGCCCTGGTCGCCGCCGCCGGACGCGGCTTCGCGCATCTGTTCTCGATTCCGGTGCAGGTCGAGGCCCTGGCCGGGACCGCGGCCGCCGGGGCGCGCTCGATCCGCGGCTGGACCGGGACCGAGGTGCGGCTGCCCGCCGAGGCCGCGGCGCGCGCCCGCATGCTGGCGGCCCTGGCCGCCTCGGCCGAGGTCCGCGCCCTGCCCTGAGTGCTCCCCCGGCCCCATGGCTTGGCCCCCACCGCGAACGGGCGTATCCTTGGCGGATTCGCCCAGCGGGGCGGTTCTCCGGCCGGCCGATGAGCCTGGCCGCCCCCGCGCCACCTACCTCCCGCCGCCCCATGTACCGAGACCATCGCAACGCCTACCTCGACCGACTGCGCGCGGAAGGCGCCGCGGCGATCGTTCCGACGGCCACCGAGAAAACCCGCAACCACGACTGCGAGTACCGCTTCCGCCCCGACAGCGACTTCTGGTACTTGACCGGCTTCGCCGAGCCCGAGTCCGTGCTGCTGCTGCTGCCCGCCCTCGAGGCAGACGGGCCGGAGCGCAGCGTCCTGTTCCTGCGCGAGAAAGACAGCGAGCAGGAGATCTGGACCGGCCGCCGCCTCGGAGTCGACGCGGCCCCGGCCGCCCTGGGCGTCGACGAGGCCTTCCCCATCGACGAGTTCGAGGACCGCGCCCCCGATCTCCTGCGTGGCTACGAGCGCCTGCACTACCGCACTGGCACCGACGCCCACTTCGACGACCTACTGCTGGGCCTGCTCTCGACCCTGCGCCGACGCGCCCGCGGCGGCGTGCGCCCGCCCGCCGAGCTGGTCGACCCCGTGGCCCTGCTGCACGAGCTGCGCCTGCGCAAATCGGAGGCCGAGCTGAACGCGATGCGCAAGGCGGCCGCGATCTCGGCCGAGGCCCACACGGCGGTGATGCAGGCCAGCGCGCCCGGCGTCGGCGAGAACGAGATGGACGCCCTGCTCGAGTACACCTTCCGGCGCCGCGGCAGCACCGGTGCGGCGTACACCAACATCGTCGCCGGCGGCGCCAACGCCTGCATCCTGCACTACGTCCAGAACGACGCGCCGATGCGCGACGGCGAGCTGCTCCTGGTCGACTCGGGCGCCGAGTGGGAGTACTACGCCTCCGATGTGACGCGCACCTTCCCGATCAACGGGACCTTCAACCCCGAGCAGCGAGCGATCTACGAGCTCGTGCTCGACGCGGAGGTAACCGCCATCGAGTCGGTGCGCCCGGGCACGGACATCAACGCGATCCACGAGCTGGCCCTGGGCCGCCTGGTGGACGGGTTGCTCGAGCTGGGGCTGCTCTCCGGGAAGCGCGAGGACGCCCTGGCCTCGGAGTCGTACAAGCGCTTCTTCATGCACCGCACCAGCCACTGGCTGGGCCTCGACGTGCACGACTGCGGCCACTACAACGTCGGCGGCGGCGCGCGGCCCCTCGAGCCGGGCATGGTCCTGACCGTCGAGCCCGGGATCTACATCGCCCCCGACGACGACAGCGTCGAGCCGCGCTGGCGCGGGATCGGGGTGCGCATCGAGGACGACATCGCGGTCACCCAAGACGGGCACGAGGTGCTCTCCGCAGCCATCCCCAAGGGCGTCGACGAGGTCGAGGCCGCCTGCCGCGGCGCGGCCCTGGTCGAGTCGGCCCCCAAGGGCTGAAATCCTGGCCCCCGGCGAACGCATGGGAAGCACCATGTCCATGCTCCGTGGCCAGCCGGGTGAGCACTGGCCCCTCTCCCGCGCCTTCTCGACCATGGGCGAGGCGGCGCGCCAGGGGGCGGCCCCGGGTGCGCACTGGCTGGCGGGCTTCGCCTACCAGGGCATGTCCTTCGGCTGGACCTTCGGCATGGTCGTCGCCGCGCCCCTGTGGCAAGGCTCGCCCTTCGGCGCCGGCGTGGGCCCGCGGCGACTGACCGACCCCCTGTTCGTGATCGAGTCCGGGGGCTGGGCGCTCTTGTTCCTGATCGTGCCCGTGAGCTTCCGCCTGGCCACCGGGCTGGCGACCCTGTCCAGCGCCGCGCGCTGGAACGAGGCGCGCGGCAGGCGCAACACGCCGCGCCTGCGGCACATCTTCCGGGCCGGCAAGGGCATGACCCTTCCAGCCCTCGGCCTGTGGCTGCAGGTGCTGGCCATGATGGTCGGCGCGACCCTGCTCTTCATCGGTCCGACGCGGCTCTTGGTCGAAGCCCTGCGCTTCGACGACGACAACCCCGTGACCGTGCTGGCCATGGGCTCCAGCATCGCCCTGATCTTCTTCTACGGCTTCGCCCTCTCGATCCTGTTCCAGCTCTCGCTCCAGAGCCTGGTCCAGAACCGGCGCGGCGTGGGCTCGGCCCTGCTGCACGCCTGGCGCATCGCCAAGAACGACGCGGCCGGCCTGGCCCGCGCGACGGCGGTGGACGCCTTCGTCTACCTGACAGCCTTCGCCACGCTGACGGGCCTGGCCATCGTCAATCACCTGGCCCGCAACCAGGGGCTCCTCGCGCTGCTGATCCTCGTCGCCTGGTTCGCCCTCGACGGAGTCGTGGGCTGCATGCGCTGCGCCTACTGGTCGCGCACCTACGCTGGCCTGGGGGGGATCTCGACCCTGCCTCAGGTCCATGCGGACGTTGCGGCGGACGACGCCGATGCTGCAGGGGCAGGGGAGAAGGCGAGCGGGTGAGCGCGCCAGGGATCGAACCTGGGACCTACTGGTTAAAAGCCAGTTGCTCTACCGACTGAGCTACGCGCCCGTTCGCGCGACGCCGCACCCGCTGGTGCGGCGAAGTGGGGCAGAGATTAGCGCGGGCGGGGGGCCGGTTCCAGCCGATTACGCCGCGAAGGACAGGATCGTCCGCACCTTGATGCGGGTCAGGGCCTGGATCAGGGCGCTGTAGTCGTCGAAGCCGCCGCCGCAGATCGGGCAGACGAAGGGCGGGTCCGAGGCCAGCTCGGAGCAGGCGTGGGCCTCGCCCCGCGGCCCGGCGTCTGCGGGCTGCAGGCGCGGAGCGAAGACCAGGGTGGCCCCCACGGCCAGGGACGTGATCAGGGTGATTCTCAGGGCACGCATCGCTCAGACCTCCATGATCTCTTTCGACTTCTTGTCCTGCACGGTCGAGACCTTTTCCTCGTAGCTCTTGAGCAGCTCCTGGATCTCGTCGTGCAGCTTGCGGTTCTCGTCCTCGGTCAGCTCGCCGCCCTTCTGCAGGGCGTCGGCGTGCTTGTTCACGTCGCGGCGCACGTTGCGCATCGCGATGCGACCCTCCTCGCACAGGTCCTTGGCCTTGGCCGCGT
>JAJFFA010000970.1 GCA_021776885.1 Planctomycetota bacterium | reverse complement strand
ACGGGCTCGAGGTCGAGCGCCACGATCTGCGCCTGACCCCCGGTGAGGTCACGGCCATCGATCTCTGAACGGAGACCGCGGCCCCGGGGGAGTGCCCCGGAGCCGCGGTGAATCGGTGAGCTGGCTCGACGCCTACTCGGCGGCGGCGGCCTGGGGCTCGTCCTTGGGGGTACGCTCGACGAACTCGAGGATCGCACGCTCACCCTGGTCGCCGAGGCGCCGGCGCGCCAGGCGCACCACGCGGCAGTAGCCGCCGGGGCGCTCCTTGAAGCGCGGGCCCAGCACATTGAAGAGCTTCTGCACGGCCTCCTTGTTGCGCAGCTGCGCGAAGGCTCGGCGTTGGTTGTGCTGGCTGGCCTCCTTGGACAGGGTCACCAGCTTCTCAATGAAGGGCTTGACGGCCTTCGCCTTGGTCAGGGTGGTCACGATCCGCTCGTGCTCGATCACCGACGCCGCCATGTTTCGCGTCATGGCGATCCGATGGCTCGTGGTGCGGCCGAGCTTGTATCCGGCTACGCGGTGTCGCATCGATAAATCCTCTTCGCTCTCTTCGCTGGGTTCGGGGCGCTATGAGTTCGACGCGGCGCCCGCGTTGAGACCCAGGGACAAGCCGCGCTCGGCGAGCTTGTTCTTGATCTCGGTCATGCTGGTCTTGCCGAGGTTCTTCAGGTTCATCAGCTCGTTCTCGGTCAGCGCGACCAGGTCACCGAGGGTGGCCAGGCCGGCGCCGTCGAGGCAGTTCCGTGCACGCACGGACAGCTCGAGCTCGGCGATCGTCGTCGACAACGTCTGGCTCAGCTCGCTGTCCTGGCGGTTGCGCTGGTTGTACTCGGAAGCCTCGGGGCTCTCGACCACGGGGGTGTCGTCACGGCTCTGGTCGAACAGGACGAACGGGTTGAGGTGCTTGCGATAGATCTTCGCGGCCTCGACCAGCGCCAGCTCGGGCGTCACGGTCCCGTCGGTCCAGATGTCCAGCACCAGGCGGTCGAAGTTGGTGAACTTGCCAACGCGAGTCGCCTCGATCGAGTAACGAACACGGTGCACGGGGGAGTAGATCGAGTCCACCGGGATCGTCCCCAGGGGCTGATCCTCGGAGCGGTTGTCGTCCGCCGACACGTAGCCCCGCCCCTGCTGGACGTCGAGCTCGATCTCGAACTCGCGATCCATGGTCAGAGTGCAGATGTGCAGGTCGGTGTTGATCACCTTCGCGTCGCCGGGGCACTTCACGTCGGCGCCGGTGATCTTGCCCTCGGTGCTCTTGTCGATCTTGCAGACGATCGGCAGGTCCGACTCCGACTGGATGCGCAGCCGCTTGAGGTTCAGGATGATGTCAGCCACGTCCTCGTACACGCCCTCGAGGCTGTCGAATTCGTGGTTTGCGTCCTTGATGCGCACGGCGGTGATCGCCGCGCCCTCGATGGACGACAGCAGCACGCGCCGCAGGCCGTTGCCGATCGTGTGGCCGAAGCCACGCTCGAACGGCTCGATAACGAAGCGGCCGTACTCGGACGTGATCGTGTCATCGTCCGCCTGGACCTTGCTGGGCAGCTCGAAATTGCGCCAACGGATTCTCATGGTCTCTCTCCGACTCGGGTACGTGTCGTGGGCTGGTCGTGTGTGTGAGGGCTCGGACGAGCCCTACTTCGAGCAGAGCTCGACGATCAGCTGTTCTTGGATCGGGTGCGGAATGTCGGAGCGCGTCGGAACACCTACGACCTTGGAGGTGAGCGTGTCGCCGCTGACCTCGAGCCATGCCGGGATCGGCTGGGACTTGTTCACCTCGACGGACTCCGAGACCATCTTCTTGGTCTTCTCCTTCTCCCGCGGCTGGACGACGTCGCCCGGGCGCACACGGAAAGAGGCGATGTCCACGCGACGGTCGTTGACCGCGAAGTGACCGTGGTTGATCAGCTGGCGAGCGTGGTTGCGCGAGAGCGCGAACCCACTGGCCAGGACGACGTTGTCCAGGCGGCGCTCGAGCAGCATCAGGAGGTTCTCGCCCGAGTTGCCCTTCAGGCGCTCGGCCTCCTTGAAGTACAGCTTGAACTGTCGCTCGAAGACGCCGTAGATGCGCTTCAGCTTCTGCTTCTCGCGCAGGCGGACCCCGTACTCGGTGACCTTGGAGCGTCGCTGAGCGTGCACTCCGGGCGGGTAGTCACGCCGCGAGAGCGCGCACTTGTCGGTGAAGCAGCGCTGCCCCTTGAGGAACAGTTTCATTCCCTCTCGGCGGCAGAGTTTGCACTTGTTGCCAGTGTAGCGTGCCATGGCTGGAGCTTTCTCAGACGCGGCGCCGCTTGCGTGCGCGGCAACCGTTGTGCGGGAGGGGGGTGACGTCCTCGATCGACGTGATCTTGAGACCGGAGTTGGACAGTGCGCGGACCGCGGACTCGCGGCCGGAGCCGGCGCCCTTGACCCGCACCTCGACCTCGCGCAGGCCGTGGCGCTGGGCAGAGTGAGCGGCTGAGTCCGCAGCGCGCTGCGCCGCGAACGGGGTGCTCTTGCGGGTGCCCTTGAAGCCCATGCTTCCGGCGCTGCCCCAGGAGATCGTGTCGCCCGTCATGGTGGTCAGGGTGACGTGGGTGTTGTTGAACGTGGCCTTCACGTGGGCGATGCCCTTCGTGACGTTCTTCTTGGCCTTGCGCTTGGTGGAGCGTGCCATCTACTTCAGTCCCTTCACCGACTTCTTGCCGGCCACGGTCTTCTTCGGGCCCTTGCGCGAGCGTGCGTTCGTACGCGTGCGCTGGCCGCGCACCGGGAGGCTGCGACGGTGGCGCAGACCCCGGTAGCACGAGATGTCGCGCAGGCGCGAGATGGACGCTGCCACCTGCCGCCTGAGGACACCCTCGACCGCGTACTTCTTCTGGATGTGGTTGGCGAGGTTGGTGATCTGCTCCTCGGTCAGGTCGCGGACCTTCATCCCTGGATCCATCGCAAGCTCCACGCAGACCTTGTCTGCCGTGGTGCGTCCGATTCCATAGATGTAAGTCAGCGCGATCTCGAGGCGCTTGTTGTTCGGGATATCAACGCCGATGACACGTGCCATGCGGAAGTGCTCCTTCGGTGGGCTATTTGCCCTGCCGCTGCTTGTGGCGGGGGTCGGACTTGCAGATGACGCGCAGAACGCCCCGTCTACGGACGATCTTGCAGTTGGCGCAGATGCGACGAACGCTGCTTCGAACCTTCATTACCTTCTTCTCCTACCGCCACCCTTGCGGCGCGGTCTGCGGTCGCCTCGACAGGTGATCCGCCCTTTGGTGAGGTCGTAGGGCGACATCTCAACCGTGATCTTGTCTCCAGGCAGGATCCGGATGTAGTGCATCCGCATCTTGCCGCTGACGTGAGCGAGGATCTCGTGACCCGACTCCAACTTGGCGCGGAAGCGCGCATTCGGCAGGGCCTCGGTCACAACGGCCTCGACCGTGATCGGTTCCTCCTTGGGCATCACGCGTTGGCTCCAATGCACTCGACGATGGCGTCGAAGACCTGGTCGCGTGACCTGGACCCGTCCACGCGGCAAACGCCGCCACGGGTCTCGTAAAATTCAACCACCGGGCGGGTCTCCTTGTAGAACACGCCCAGGCGGTCGCGCACGACCTCCGGACGGTCGTCTTCGCGCCGGTAGAGTTCACCGCCGCAGGCGTCGCAGATACCCTCCACCTTCGGCTGTGCCGAGGTGACGTGGTGAATATTCGTGCAGCTGCGGCACAGGAGCCGCCCCGCAGCGCGTTCGATGATCTGCTCGTCGGGAACGTTGAGCACCACCACCGCGAGGCTCCAGCTGTTGTCCAGGCGCTGGACCAGGCACTCCGCCTGGGCCACGTTGCGCGGGAAGCCGTCAAGCAGGTAGCCCCCGGAACAGTCGTCGCGGGCGACGCGATCGAAGAGCATGTCGACGACGAGATCGTCGGGAACCAGTGCGCCGGAGTCCATGTAGGAGCGAGCCTTGCCACCGAGCTCGGTGTCGTTCGCGAGGTTCTCGCGGAACAGATCACCGGTCGCCACGTGCGGGACCCCCAGCGAGCGCGCGAGGCGCGCTGCCTGAGTTCCCTTCCCAGCCCCCGGGGGGCCGAGGAGCACGATGACGGACGCACCCATGGCTACTTGGCTCCCTGGCCTTTCTTGCCCTGCTTGCCGGGCTTCTTGGTCTCCGAGGCCTGGGTCCAACCCGGGCCCGCGGTCTCGTTGCCAGCCTGGTCGTAGTTCTTCATGACCAGCTGGGCGTTGAGCTTGTCGACGAGCTCCAGGGCCACCCCCACCACGATCAGCACCGAGGTGCCACCGAGGAAGTACTGCATCTGAGTCGTCATGCCCGTGTTCTGCGTGATGAACGCGGGCAGGACGGCGATCAGCGCGAGGAAGGCCGCGCCGGCCAGGGTGATGCGCGTCAGGGTGTTGGACAGGAACTCGGCCGTCTTCTGACCGGGGCGGATGCCCGGGATGAAGCTGCCGTGCTCGCGCAGGTTGTTGGCGATGTCCTCCGGCTGGAACATGAGGCGGTTCCAGAAGAAGCTGAAGAAGAAGATCATCGCCGCATACAGCGTGACGTAGATGAACCCCGTCGGCGTCTGGAAGACGGACTGCAGGCGGTCGAGGCTGAACCAGGCCAGGATCACGCCGGGGATCACGAACAGCACCGAAGCGAAGATGATCGGCATCACGCCGGCCATGTTCACCTTCAGCGGCAGGTAGTGACGCTGGCCGC